>JAFRIS010000019.1 GCA_017432665.1 Bacilli bacterium | reverse complement strand
TCTTTCAACCTACTTTCTTTCTACAAGACCATTTTCTACTTTGTAGATAAATGCATCTTCTAAATACTTCTTGTTTATATTTTTTAAATCTGTTGTTGTGATAATACTTTGTATATCATCTTTATTAACTATTTCTAATAACTTATTTCTCTTTTTAATATCCAATTCACTAAATATATCATCTAATAATAAAACAGGTTCTGTTTCACATATCTCTTCAAATATAGGTATTTCAGATATTTTAAAAGATAAAACAGCTAATTTTTGTTGTCCTTGAGATCCAAAATATTTTAAATCATGATTATCATATTCAAAAATAAAATCATCTCTATGAGGACCATATATAGTCATACCATAATTTAATTCTTTTAAATAATTCTTTTTAAAAGTATATTTTAATTTTTTTCTAATACTTTCAGAATCATAATTAATTATTTCAATATTAGGAATATATTTTACTTTTAAACCAGAATCTCCTGATATAAAATTATAATATTTATCAATATTTTGATTAACTAAATCAAGGTATTCCTTTCTTTTTTGATAAATAAATACAGCCTTTTCTATTAATTTATCAGTAATAATATCAAGATAGTTTTCATCAGCTATATTATTATTGAATAATACTTTTAAATATTCATTACGTGTTTTTAACAGTTTGTTGTACTCATTGTAATATTTAATATATTGTTTTGATATTTGAGATAACTCTATATTTAATAAGTTTCTTCTTACACTTGGAGATCCTTTAACTATCTCTAAGTCATCAGGTGTGAAAATTATTACATTTAAATAAGAAATATAATCTATTACTTTATTAATACTCTTTTTATTTACTTTTAATTTTTTACTATCTTCTGTTATTTCTATTTCTAAATTAGAAATAATCTTATTTTTTTTAACAGTACCACTAAGTTTACATTTTTTCTTATTAAACATAATAATATTAGGATTTACCCCTATTCTATGGGATTTAGTAAGTGCTAAAATAGTAATTCCTTCTAAAATATTAGTCTTTCCTTGGGCATTGTTTCCAACAAAAATATTCATCTTATTTCCTAAACTGATGGAAGTATTAGAATAATTTCTAAAATTTACTAGGTTTATTTTACTAATTTTCATTTATTCACCTTTAAAAGCCCCATATAATCACCTTTCCCCTAATTAAGTATTCCTATACACCTACATATATATTATACCATATATAGCGTAAAAATGCACAAAAAAATAGTTTTTCAACTATTTTTATGATTTCTTAAGATAATATCTAATCTAGAAGCTCTGGATAATTGATTTTCTATTGTGTAATATGAACAATTAACTATAATTTCTTTATCATTATCAAATATAACTTTAGTATTATTATAATCCATTTTTTCTATTCTTTTTACTCTTTTTAAAGATATCCATACACAATCTTCTGATTGTGGTGATGTAGTAGGAAAAACAATTAAATTATTACTATCTTCAATAACTATAGGTACTTTATATTCAGCACCAAGTATATTTCTAGCACCATTCTTTCTACCTTCATAAGTACTACCAAAGTATTTACAACTTTCTTCCATAATACTAAATGGTTTTTGATCTACTACATAACTTTCATTATCTTCATATACCAAACTTCTTTCATCTTCTTGAGGTACTATAGCTAGAGTACCTCTATTAATTTCATATTTCATAATATCCCCCTTCATGAAAACTTTCCGTTTTCAAAATAACAATATCATAATAAAAGGTCGAAAAATGTCGAAATTTGTCGAATTTTATTTTTTCCACAAAAAAAGAGGATAATCCTCTTAATATGTTCTTATTGGTAAAACTAATTGTGTTAAAGTTTCATCATCTTCAGATTTAATTAATATTGGTTTTATTTCTCCTACAAAATGTAATTCAATATTTTCAGTTTGAAAACTCTTTAAAGCTTCCATCATATATTTAGAACTAAAGGAAATTTTAATATTCTCATCATTATTCTTAGAAATTAACATTTTTTCTTCTACTCTACCTATTTCCATAGAACTACTCTTTAAAATTAAAGTATTTCCTTCTGTTTCAAGAGTAACAATATTCTTCTCTTTATCACTAGTTAAGATACTTACACGATCAATGACATTATATAAATCATTTAAATTAGTACTTACTACTAATAAAGAATCATTAGGTAATAAGTTAGAAGTATTTGGATAAGTTCCATTAATAAGTCTAGATTCAAACTTTAAATTACCTGTCTTAAATAATATTTTATTACTAAAGATATGTAATTCAACGTTTTCATCATCATTATTCAATATCTTAGTAAACTCTATTAAATTATGACTAGGTATTACAATATTATAATTCTCATCACTATTCTTACCTAATTTAACTACTTTTCTAGCTAAACGATAAGAATCTGTGGAATTACATTCTAGAATATTACCTACTACATTGAAATTAATACCTGTTAAAACCGGCTTACTTTCTTCATTTGATGAAGCAAAAGCTGTTTGTGCAACAATTGTTTTTAATGTAGCAGCAGACATCTCAACCTTCTTTTTACTCTCTTCTAAACTAATATTAGGATATTCACTATCACTTATACCATTTAAATTAAATTCACTGTTTTCTGTGTATACTAATATTTTAAGATCATCTATTACTTCAATATTAATATATTCAGATGGCAATTTTCTTACTATATCTAATATATATCTACCTTGAATAATAATACTTCCTTCATTTTCTATCTTAAAATCTTCTTCATCAGTAGATTCTATAATAGTTTGAATAGTAATATCATTATCACTAGCAGTTAATGTTAATTTTTTCTTTTTTAATTCGAATTTTATTCCAGCTAATACAGGTATTAAGTTTTTAGTTGAAATAGCTTTTGAAACTTTTAATAAAGCATCTAATAATAATTCCTTTTTAATTGTAAATTTCATATTTATTCCTTCTTTCTTAATATATTTCTATTATTGCGGTGGAAAAAGTTAAAAACCAACTTATTCCTTTATTTTATAATGATTTTATTAACTATAAGTTGTGGATAATTTGTTGATATTTTTCTAATTATACACACCACCTATATCTTTTTTTAGTTTTTCTATGATATTTGCTAAATCTTTATTAACTTTTATCTCATTTTCTATCTTTTCTACTGAATACATCACAGTAGTATGATCTTTACCACCAAATTCAATTGCTATCTTAGGAAAAGATTCATTAGTCATATTTCTGCAGAGATACATAGCTATTTGTCTTGGAAAAGCTATATTAGCACTTCTTTTTTTACTTCTCATATCTTCTATTGTTATTTGGAAATATTCAGCAACAATTCTTTGAATTCTTTGAATATCATTCTTCTCCCCTATTCCTTTACTTATATTATCTTTTAATGCTTCAATAGCTAAATCTAATGTAATGTTTTCTCCACCCATTATTGTGGAATAAGCAACTAATCTTGTTACTGCTCCTTCTAATTTTCTAACATCTGGTCCTATATTATTAGCCATATACTCTATTACATCATCAGGAATATCGTGTTCAAAGTCATTTGCTATAATCTTTTTCTTCAATATTTCTTTTCTTAATGCTAATTCTGGGGGATAAATATTTGCTTGTAATCCCCAAGTAAATCTAGTTGTAAGCCTATCTTCCAATATTTTTAAATCATCTGGAGATCTATCAGAAGATATAATAATTTGTTTTTTATCATTATGCAAGTTATTAAAAGTGTGGAAAAATTCTTCCTGAGATTTAGAAGCACCTCCCAAAAATTGAATATCATCAATTAATAGAACATCTATATTTCTATATTTATCTTTAAAGAAGTCCATATAATTGAAATTAGTTCCATCTCCATCTTTTCTATTAGTATTAACAAAATCTTGTCTAAATTGTTCACTTGTGACGTATAAAACTCTTTTATTACTGTGTTCAGTAATATAATTACCTATCGCATGCATCAAATGGGTCTTACCTAATCCACTATTTCCATATAAAAATAAAGGATTGTATAGTAAACCAGGATTTTCAGCAACACTTAATGCAGAAGCTTGGGCAAATTTATTACTGTTTCCGACTATAAAATTATCAAATGTATAGTTTTTGTTCAAATTACTATTGATATTTTCATGTTTTATTGTTTCGTTAGTAGTCTTTTTTTCTTCTATTTTTTCATTTTCATCTTCTATCTCATCACTTAGTAAAAATATAAGATCATAATCAGAATCTGTTAGTTTAAAAAGATTTTCTTTTATAATATCAGAATAATTTAATGATAAGTGTTTCTTATGAATATTCATTGGTACAATAATATAAGCTTTACCATTATCTAGCTTATGTAGTTTCGTCTCAGAAAACCAAGTATCATAAGAGAGAGATGTTAGTTCTGATTTTAATTGTTCAAGTAAATTAGACCATAAAATTTCTACATTCATTCGACCATCTCCCCACAAGAATCATTGACAATTCTTATTCTACATTAATTGACTAAAAAAATAAATGGTTTTTTAACAAAAAAAATACTCCACAAGCTTTTCACAATATTATACACAAAAAATGTTTAATAAATACAATAAAGAAAGAAGTTTTCCACATTTTCCACAAATTTTTGTTAACAAGGTTAAAAACTATTATTAACAGACCTGTGAATTTGTTGAAAACAAACTTTTAATTGACAAAATAACAATTCTATTATTATAATAATGTAGATTTATGTTTGGAGGTGGAAGGCATGAAAAGAACATATCAACCAAATAACCGTAAAAAATCTAAGAAACTTGGTTTTTTTGCACGTAAAAAAACAAATATTTTGAATCGTCGTCGTCGTAAAGGACGCAAAGTACTATGTAAATAAAATACCGCTGCTAAACAGTGGTTTTTTACTCTGGTAGGGGTGATTATTATTAGAAAGTTATATATTGTAAGGACAACTAGGGATTTTGATGACATTATCAAAACTGGAAAAAGTCTTAAAAACAAGTATTTTGTAGTACATTATAAGGATAATAATCTACCTTATGATAGATTTGGTATTTCTGTTTCTAAAAAATTAGGAAATGCAGTATTTAGAAATAAATACAAAAGAAAACTAAGATCTATTATTGATAATTATAAAAAAGAGTATCTTAATAATAAAGATTATATTATAATATTAAGGAAAGAGGCAGTAACTAGAAATTTTTCTGAATTAACTGAAGATTTTCTAGAATTAATGCCAAAGAATAAGAAAGGAAACTAGGAAATGAACAAAAATAATAGAAAAAAAATAATAGTAATTATACTTTTCTTATTACTTTTAACTACTGGTTGTACTAAAACTTTAACTGATGAAAATAAAAAAGCAGTTAGAAATGAAACAACAGGTCAAACATTAACCGCTAATATCTTATGTCAACCAACAAACAAAGAAACAAGGAAATTATATAAAGAAAATGGAGTAAAGATTGAAAAATTACCAGAATGTAAGAATTTTAAAATAACTTCTGGTAAATATGAAGGTTTATGGACATCTATTTTTGTAAAACCGTTAGCTTTTTTCTTATTAGTATTAGGAAGTATAGTAAAGAATTATGGTATTTCAGTAATTATAATTAGTTTAATAATTAGATTTATTGCTTACCCAATTACTAAGAAAACTGCTATGCAATCTGAGATGATGAAAAAGGCTCAACCAGAATTAAATAGATTACAAAAGAAATATGCTAATAAAAAAGATCAAGAATCTATGATTAAACAAAATCAAGAAATGATGGCAATTTATAAGAAATATAATATTAATCCAATGGGTGGTTGCTTATTTGCTATGATTCAATTACCAATATTTGTAGCATTCTTTGAAGCAGTGCAAAGGACACCTGTAATCTTTGAAGATAAATTCTTAGGATTACAATTAGGTACAACCCCTTCAGTAGGTATAGGAAATCCAACTTTCTATTCTTACATAATATTAATGTTATTAATTGCTGGAACAACATATTTATCATTTAAGATGAGTGGAATGAGTAATACTGATGATCCATCAATGAAAATGATGCCAACTATGATGACAGTGATGATCATTGTAACTGCAATGTTCATGCCAACAGGTTTAGGTATATATTGGATTACATCTAATTTATTTACGATGGCCCAAAATTATATTGTGAGAAGGAGTAAGAACGATGGAAAAGCGAAAGTTTAGTGGTAAAACAAAAGAAGAAGCTATTCAATTAGCTAAAGAAGAATTACAAGAGGTTGAAGAAAACTTATTCATAAGAGAAGTAGAAACAACAAAAGGTGGATTATTTAAGAGTAAAAAAGTAGAAATAGAAGTAATTGAAAAAAGAGAAGTAGTAAAAGATATTAAAGACTATTTAGTAAAATTATTAAAGAATATGGGATATTCTGTAAATATTGAAGTAAAAAATAAAGAAGAAGTTCCAAAATATATTATTTTCTCTGATAATGATGCCTTATTAATTGGTAAAAATGGTAAAAATTTAAAAGCTTTATCTCTAGTAGTAAGTGGATATTTAAACAAAGAATTGGGTAGAAATTATAAATTTGTTATTGATGTTAATGAATATAAAGAAAAAAGAGAACATTCATTAGAAAGACTTGCCAAAAGAATAGCTAGAGAAGTAGGTCAAACTAAAGTGGAAGCTAAATTAGATCCTATGAATTCTTATGAAAGAAGAATTATTCATAATATTCTTACAAATAACAAAAAGGTATATACAGAAAGCGAAGGAGAAGAACCTAATCGTTATGTTGTAATTAAACCAAAAGAAGAAGCATAATTCTTCTTTTTTTATTAATAATATGCTATAATACGTACAGGAAAAAGGAGGGATACCATGAATGATACAATTTGTGCAATATCTACCGCTGGAGGACTAGGAGCAATTTCTATTGTTAGAGCTAGTGGAGAAGATGCCATTGAAATAGTAAATAAAATTTTCAAAGGTAAAGATTTGACTAATGTAAAGACTCATACAATTAATTACGGTCATATTGTTGATGAGAATGATAATGTCATTGATGAAGTTTTAGTTTCAGTAATGAAATCACCACATACATTTACAACTGAAGATGTAGTAGAGATAAATACTCATGGTGGTATTGCTCCTACAAATAAAGTCTTGGAATTGTTACTAGAAAAAGGTTGTCGTTTAGCAGAACCAGGAGAATTTACTAAAAGAGCTTTTTTAAATGGTAGAATTGATCTTTTAGAAGCAGAAGCAGTAATGGATATGATTGATGCTAAGACTGATGTACAAAGAAAAATGGCTATTAATCAGATAGATGGTAAAACATCTGGATTAATCAATGAATTAAGAAGTGATATGGTTCAAATCATTAGTAATATCAACGTAAATATTGATTATCCAGAATATGATGATGTTGATATTATAACTAATGAGATATTAATACCAAAAATAACTAATTTAAAAGAAAAAACAACTAAAATATTAAAAGAATCAGAAAATGGAAAAATAATTAAAGAGGGTATAAAAACTTCAATAATAGGAAGACCAAATGTTGGTAAAAGTTCACTTCTAAATGCTTTATTACAAGAAGATAAAGCAATTGTTACTGATATAGCAGGTACTACAAGAGACATTGTTGAAGGAGAAATTAGTATTAATGGAATTCTACTTCATATGATAGATACCGCAGGTATTAGAGAAACAGAAGATAAAATAGAGTCAATTGGAGTAGAAAAAAGTATAAAAACAATGGAAGATTCTGACTTAATCCTATTTATGATTAATAATAATGAAGAATTAACTGATGACATAAAAGAATTACTAAGTAAATTAAAAAATAAGCATTATTTAGTCTTAATTAACAAAAATGATTTAAAATCAAAATTCAATAGGGAAGATTTAATGGTTGATGAAGACAAAATTATTAATTTAAGCATTATTAACAATGAAGGAATAGAAGAATTAAAGAATAAGATTATTGAATTATTTAATATTGATGGAATAGAGTCAAAGGATCCAACATATTTAAGCAATGCTAGAAGTATTAGTATTCTAAAGAAATGCTTAAAAAAGGTAGAAGAAATAGAGAAATCTTTAAAAGATAATTTACCAATAGATATGATCGAATTAGATATTAAAAGTATTTGGGAAGAATTAGGTAAAATAAATGGTTCAACATATGAAGAAGAATTACTTGATGAAATGTTTTCTAGATTTTGTCTTGGAAAATAAAAAGAGGTGAGAAAATGTATGAAATTATTGTAGTAGGTGGAGGTCATGCTGGAATAGAAGCAGCTCGTGCAACATCTATAAAAGGTCATAAAACACTTTTAATTACTGCAAATATTAAAAATATAGCTGATATGCCATGTAATCCACACATTGGTGGAAGTGCCAAAGGTATCGTAGTTAGAGAAATAGATGCTTTAGGTGGAATAATGGGAAAAGTAGCTGATAAAACACATCTTCAAATAAAAATGCTAAACAAGGCTAAAGGCCCAGCGGTTCAATCTTTAAGAGCCCAAGCCGATAAAACAACTTATCCAAAGGAAATGTTAAAAGAATTAAATTCATTAGAAAACTTAACTATTAAAGAGGCAATGGTAGAAGATTTAATAGTAGAAAATAACAAAGTATGTGGAGTAATTCTTGAAAATGGTGAAAAAATCGAGTCTAAAATAGTAATATTAACAACAGGAACATATTTAAAAGCAGATATTTTAGTAGGTGATACTAGAACTAGACAAGGACCACATGGAGAAAAACCTTCACTACATTTAAGTGATAAACTAAAAGATTATGGATTTGAAATAATAAGACTAAAGACAGGTACTCCTCAAAGAATAGATAGAAAAAGCATCGATTTTTCAAAGGTTAAAATAGAACCAGGAGATGATGAGTATTTAACATTTAGTTATGATTTAGAACCACAATATAAGATAGAAGATCAAATTCCATGTCACTTAACTTATACAACTCCAGAAACTCATAAAATAATTATGGATAATTTAAATAAATCAAGTATGTATGGTGCTTTAGATGATATTGAAGGTATAGGTCCTAGATATTGCCCATCAATTGAAGATAAAGTAGTAAGATTCAAAGATAAAGAAAGACATCAATTATTTATAGAACCAGAAAGTAGATTCTATGATGATATGTATCTTCAAGGATTTTCAACATCTATGCCACCAGAAGTACAAGAAAAAATGGTTCATAGCTTACCAGGATTTGAAAATGCTAAAATATTAAAATATGGTTATGCTATTGAATATGATGCAATATATCCAACACAATTACATGCATCATTAGAGACAAAAATAATAGAAAACTTATATACAGCAGGTCAAATCAATGGAACAAGTGGTTATGAAGAAGCTGCTTGTCAAGGTTTAATGGCTGGTATAAATGCTAGTTTGAAATTAGAAGGAAAAGAACCTCTAGTATTAAAAAGAAATGAAGCATATATTGGAGTATTAATAGATGATTTAATTACTAAAGGAATAAGAGATCCATATAGATTACTCACAAGCAGAGCAGAATTTAGATTATTACTAAGAAGTGATAACGCTGATTTAAGACTTAGAAATTATGGATATCAAGTAGGCCTAATAGATGAAGAAAGAATAAAAAAACTTAAAGATAAAGAAAACAAGATTGATGAAATAACAGAGTGGAGTAGAGAAAACAAAATAAAAATAACTAAAGATATTGCAAAAGTATTTAAAGAAAACAACAAATCTATTCCTACGAGTACAATGTCAGTAGAAAGTTTATTAAAAAGACCAGAAATAACTATTGAATTTCTAGAGAAAATGATAGAAATACCATTTAATAAAGAAATAAAAGAGCAATTAGAAATAAAATTAAAATATGATGGATACATAAAAAAAGCTTATAAAGAAGCAGAAAAAATGTTGAAATTAGAAAAGAAAAAGATACCAACAGATATTGATTACGATAAAATTAAGAATATTGCTAGTGAAGCACGTCAAAAATTAAAAGAAGTACGCCCAACTACAATAGCTCAAGCTATTAGAATTAGTGGAGTAAATCCTGCTGATATCTCAATACTGTCAGTATATTTAAAGAAAGAGTATGGTAAAAATGACTAGAGAAGAATTTTTAATAGAATTAGAAAAAATAAACATATCATTAACAGATGAACAATTAGAACAATTAGAACTCTTTTACAAATTGTTAGTTGAATGGAATCAAAAAATTAATTTAACTAGAATTGTTGATAAAGAAGAAGTTTATTTAAAGCATTTTTATGATAGTCTCACATTAAATAAAGTAGTTGATTTAAAGAATACTAAAACTTTATGTGATATCGGTACAGGAGCAGGTTTTCCAGGAATAGTTTTAAAAATTGCTTTTCCAAATTTAAAAATAACTTTAGTAGATTCTCTACAAAAGAGAATTAATTACTTAAATGAAGTGATAAAAGAATTGAATTTATCTAATATAGAAGCAATTCATGTTAGGGGAGAAGATTTTAAAGGAAGTTTTGATGTAGTTACTTCACGAGCAGTTGCTAATATTGAGAAATTGGTTAATTATACTATGCATTTAGTTTCTAAAGATGGAGTTTTTGTTGCTATGAAAGGTGATATTGATAATGAATTAACTCCAGAAGTAGAAAAAAAACTTAATAAAAAGTACAAAATTATTAAAATAGATAAGTTTTTACTACCAAAAGAAACTAGTAAAAGAAGTTTAGTGGTAATGAAACATAAACAAGTAATTTAATACTTGTTTTTCTTTGTATCAAAAGAAAATAATGCTATAATCATAATAGAGGTGGTTTATATGTATAAAGGTGATGAATTTTACAATAAAGAATACGCCAAATATGATAAAGAAAAGCAATTAGCCATGTTAATTATAAGAACATGTGTAGCTTTATTAAAATTCGATAAAGAAAAACAAAGAGAAAAAATAAGTTCAAAAATAACTCAAATGAGTAAGGTAGACAATCAACAAGCAAGAATTATAAGAAATAAGATAATAACAGAAGTAGAAAAATATAAAAGACCAAGAACCCCTTCTTATGAAATGGTTAGCGATATATTGAAGCAACATCAAAAACTTTTTATGGTAAGGATGGATAGAGAAAAACACGAAAAAATTGTAGATAGAATTGCAAATGACACATTTGGAACTTTAAAATCAGCTATGAATAGTTATATCTCTGCTAAAATACAAATTGAAAATCTAAATAGGGAAAGATCAAAAGAAATAACAGAAGCTTATGAACAGAAAAAAACAGAAGATGCAAAACAAAAAAAAGTAATAAATTCAGAACCACTAAAAAAGCAAACACCAGAAGAAAAGAAAAAAGAAGTAGATAAGATAATTGAAGAACACATTCATAAAAAAGCAACATTATGGGGATTAACTGATGATGAAAAAAAACTGATTTGTGAAGTATATCCAGAACTTTCTAAGTCAGGATATTACTATACAGCAACTGTTTTAGATAGAGGATTACAAATAGAGAATTATTCTAATAGAGAAAATATTCAAGCTACTGATATTATGAATATGGGATTATTAACTGTTGATGTGATAGTTAGAGAGTTATTATATAGTGAACCTGGTAAAAATCCAGAATTGTTTCAAAGAATAGGAATAAAAAACAGTTTAGCAAAATACCAACAAGCATATGCTAGATTTATGGCATACTATGGAAATTTAAGTGCAGAACAAAAAAGAAATGTTGATTCTGTAATAAAGAAAAATGAAGATTATGTACTAAATTTTGGAGCCAGTATAGCTTCTCCAGAACTAATAAAAAACACAATAAATAAGATAGTAAGTCAAAAACTTTTAAATAGTTATGATAAAAACGGTGAAATAGATAATTATAGGAAGAGAGTTCATATTGCAACAAGATTAATGTCTGTTGAAGATATAGCAATTTTATATCGCGGAATAAAAGCAAAAGAAGAAAAATATTATTCAGAATCTTCTTTACCAGAAAATTATCATCAGAATAAATCAGAAAGATTAGAAAAGCTACAAATTTGTTTTGCAAATGTAATATTAGGAAGATTAGAAGAACATAATAAGGAAAAATCTATGTATGATTTAACAGGACCTGACAAGGAAAAACGAAATAAAGAAATGGAAAAAAAACTAGTAGCTATTTGTAATGATTTTTTGGGAGAACACGCAAGATTTTCACCTTGGGCTAAGTTAGAACAGGAATTTGATTTACAAGGAAAAGGAAAAGAACTTCAAGCAACACATGATGCCAAAGCAAGTGCTAAGAAAAAAGTATATGGATTATCTGAAGTTCAAAAAGCTATGGCCAAAGTTACTGGGAAATGGGCAAGATATTTAATGCTAATGGATAAAGCAGAATTATCAAAATCAGAACAAGAAGAATTAAAAGGAATGTTTAAATAGGTGAAAAATATGAAAGAATTTAATCAATATATGGAACAATTTAAAGAAAATTCATTAAAAGAAAAAAAAGAAATAGCCTTAGAACAACTAAAAATAATAACTGGTTTAACTAATGCTATGTGTATTGAACTCGGTTGCGCAAATGAAATGATTATTACAAAAGATGTCTTAGAAGGACAAAAAAATAAAGAATCAGAAGAAGATTTTGTAGAAGCAGTTGTAGTTTATGCAAGTTCTATTCAAACATCTTTATGTGATTTAGTTGATAAAATAACTGAAATATTAGAAAACAAAGATAATAAGTAATAAAAGAGATTACAAAAAATGTAATTTCTTTTTTTGTTTTTAGTTGAAATAAATAGTAAAATCAAGTATAATGCTAATAGAGAATATAGAGAGGGGAATAATATGTATCCAGATACTAAAGACGAAGTTGTACAATTATACTTAGATGACATTATTCCAAATAGGTTTCAACCCAGAGAAGTATTTGATGAAAGAGCCTTAAAAGAATTAGCGGTATCTATTAAAGAACATGGTGTAATACAACCAATAATTGTACGAAGTGTTAATGGCAAATATGAGATAATAGCTGGTGAAAGAAGATATAAAGCTTCAGCTTTAGCTGGTCTTACTAAAATCCCTGCTATTATTAGAGATTTAGATGATAAAGAAAGTTCAAAAGTAGCTTTACTTGAAAACCTTCAAAGAAAGAATCTAAATCCTATAGAAGAAGCAAGAACATATCAAAAAATTCTAGAAATTGATCAAATGACTCAAGATGAATTGGCTAGAACAATGGGAAAAAGTCAATCTGCAGTATCTAATAAACTAAGGTTGCTTTCTTTACCAGATGAAATACAAGAGTATTTATTAAAAGAAGAGTTATCAGAAAGACATGCTAGGGCTTTACTAAATATAGAAGATCCTGAAAAACAAAAAGAAATGGCTAAGAAAGTCATTGATAATAAAATGAGTGTTAGAAGCCTAGAAGATGAAATAAAAGGTATGTTAGGTAAGACAACACCAAAACCAGAAGAGAAGAAAGAAGAAGTGGTTGCTTCAGTAGGAGCTTTTGTTAATGATAATCCCTTAATTCCTACTGCAGAAGTGCAAGAGGATCAATCAAATTATGGAAAGGTAACTATTGCGCCTCCAGAGGGTGAAGAAATGCCAAATGCAAAAATAGTTAATTATGGAGAAATAGACAAAGAAGAAGAAAAACAAATACCAGCAGTTATTCCACCATCTGTAACATCTGTAGATGTTAATGCGATAAAGGAAAAAAGTAATGATATAAAACCAGAGAGTAGTGGTAATGCTTTAGATAGTTTATTAAATTTAGGTAATCCGACATCTTCAATTCCTGCTAATGAATTTATTACTCCAGCAGAAAAAATAGTAAAGACTGATTCTATGGATGAAGATGAAGATAAAGTATCTGATTATTTTAATACTTCTGATTTATCATCAATTGAATTACCTCCCAGTATCATAAATCAAGAAGAAAAAGATACTGAAACATATACAATAGATGAAGCATCAAAGAAGATTAAAGATTTAGTAGAAGATTTAAAGGCTCATGGTATAAAAGTAACAGCTGATGAAATGGACTTTGAAAAGTCATATCAGATGATTATAAAGATTGATAAAACTGAGGATAAAGTAGATTAATAAAAATCTACTTTTTTTTCTAAAAGCATTTAAAAAAAGACTAATATTTGGTACAATAAAAAAGAAATCAGAAATGGGTGATTAGATGGGTAAGGTTATATCTTTAGTAAATCAAAAAGGTGGGGTTGGAAAAACAACAACAAGTATTAATCTTTCTGCTTCACTAGCTGTATTAGGGAAGAAAGTACTTTTAATTGATTTAGATCCTCAAGGTAATACAACTACAGGTGTTGGGATTAACAAAGGAGACATTAATAAAAGTATTTATGAAGTATTAACTGGTGAATGTAATATTAAAGATGCTATTGTAAAAACAAAATATGATAGATTTTTTGTTATACCATCAACAATAAATCTAGCTGGATTAAATGCTGAATTACTAGAAAAGAGTAGAACTCAAGCAGGGTATAAAAAAGGTGAACAACTAAAGAATTGTCTTGCTACAGTTAGAGATGATTTTGATTACATTATTCTTGATTGTCCACCAGCACTTGATGTTATTACAACTAATGCTTTAACAGCTTCTAATTCAGTTATAATTCCTGTTCAATGTGAATTTTTTGCACTAGAAGGAATAACCCAATTATTAAAAACAATTATGTTAGCACAAAAGACTTTAAATCCTAGTCTAGATATTGAAGGAGTATTACTAACAATGCTAGATTCTAGAACTAACTTAGGATTTGAAGTAGTTGAAGATATTAGAAGTTTCTTTAAAGAAAAAGTATATAATACAATAATTCCAAGATTAGTAAAATTAACAGAAGCTCCATCGCATGGAGAACCAATAATAACATATGAACCAAAAAGTAGAGGAGCAGAGGCATATCTTAATTTAGCAAAGGAAGTGATTGAGAGAAATGGAAACAAACAATATTAGTGAAAGTGGAATTCCTAAGAGAAGAGCCTTAGGAAAAGGATTAGAAGAACTATTTAGTAATGATGTAATTGACTATAATACAGTTGAAGAACAAATTGTTAACGAAACTCCAAAAGAAGAAGTAGTTATGCTAAAGTTAGACGAATTAAGAAGTAATCCATATCAGCCAAGAAAAAATTTTGATGAAGTAGCTTTACAAGAATTAGCTGATTCTATTAAAGAACATGGAGTAATTCAACCAATAATAGCTAAAAAATCTATAAAAGGATATGAAATAATAGCTGGTGAAAGAAGAGTAAAAGCATCCCGTATGGTGGGATTAACTGAAATACCTGCTATCGTTAAAGATTTTACTGATCAACAAATGATGGAAATAGCATTGCTTGAAAACCTTCAAAGAGAAAACTTATCAGCTATTGAAGAAGCAAACGCTTATAAAAAATTACAAGAGACTTTAATTTTAACTCAAGAAGAACTAGCAAAAAGACTAGGCAAGAGTAGAAGTCATATAACTAATATGTTAGGTTTATTATCATTACCTCAAAACATTCAAGAGAAGATAAACAATAAAGAAATTTCTATGGGACACGCTAGAGTATTAAGTAAATTACAAGATGAAAATCAACAACAAGAACTAGCTAAGAAGATAGTAAATGATGGCATCAGTGTTAGAGAATTAGAAAAACTAACTATGGAACCAACAATTATTAAAACTAATCCTCAAAGAAAAAGAGAAGAGAAAAATCCACAATATGTTTATTTACAATCTGAATTAAGTGAAAAATTAGGAACGAAAGTAGTGGTTAAAAAGAATAAGATTGAGATTAGTTTTGTAAATGATAATGATTTAAATAGATTGTTAGAATATATGAATATCGAGGTTAAATAATATGATTAAAATTTTAGGTTTAGAAATAAAATTAAAGTTAATTATAGTTCCTCTTATTTATATAATTATTGGAGTAGTTGCTTTTAAAATATTAAAAAAAGTAATTAAAAAATTATTAGATAAAAAGAATTTAAGAGGTACACAAAAACAAAGAATTAATACTTTGACAATTTTAATAGTTAATATAATTAAATATATAATAATTATCTTAGTAATTTTAGCAATTTTGTCAGTGTTTGGTGTTAATGTTAAATCAATTTTAGCTGGATTAGGTATTGGAACAGCTGTAATTGGATTAGCTTTTAAAGATTTGGCCACTGATCTTATTGCTGGATTTTCAATTATCGCTGAAGGAGAATATGAGATAGGTGATACTATTGAAGTTGATGGCTTTATGGGAGAAGTAGTGTTTATAGGATTAAGAACAACTAGAATTAGAGATTTTAAAGGAGCTACTAAGATAATTGCTAATCATTATATGGATAATATTATTAATTATAGTGAACACAATTCTTTAGCGGTTGTAGATGTTTCAATAGCTTATGAATGTGAAGAAGAGTTGATTGAAAAAGCTTTTGATAAAATATTCAAAGACTTAAACGGAAAAATACCTCATGCAACAGGAGATTTAGAATTATGGGGAGTTAATGAACTATCAGGATCAGCAGTTGTATATAGAATTGTAGTTGAAACAGAACCAATGCAACAATTTGCTGTTCAAAGATATTTAAGAAAAGAACTTAAGAAAGGTTTAGATGAATCCAAAGTAAAAATACCATATCAACAAATAGAGGTGCACAATGGAAAATAAGAATTATGATGTAGGAAGTAAAGTTGTTATGAAAAAGCAACATCCTTGTGGAACAAACGAATGGGAAATAGTAAGAGTAGGGGCAGATATTAAAATAAAATGTCTTAATTGTAATAGAACTGTTCTTATCCCAAGAGTAGATTTTAATAAAAAAATCAAAAAGATACTTGATTAGAAAGGGTTTTTATGAAAGATAGAAAGAAATTAAAATTAAAGAAGTTTTATTTTCATCCAATTACAATGTTCTTAGTATTAACCTTGTTTATTGTATTATTAAGTGGACTATTATCTTTATTAGAAGTACAAGCTACTTATAATATTGTAAATGTAAATACAAAAGAACTTGAACCAACGCTAATTACTGTTGAAAATATGCTTTCATTTGATGGAATAAAATTTATTATTAGTAATGCTGCGAAGAATTTCCTTAGCTTTGGACCATTAGGAATGTTATTACTGTCATTGATAGGGATAACAGTAGCAGAAGGAACAGGTTTTATTGAAACTTTTACTAGAAGGCATTTAAGTAAAATTCCTAAGACTACAATGACTTTTTTAGTAATTTTTGTTGCGATTTGTTCATCACTAATTAATGAAGTAGGATATGCAATATTGATACCATTAATGGCATTAATATACTTCATAAATAATAGAAATCCAATTTTAGGAATAGTTACTGCTTTCTGTGGAGTAGCTTTTGGTTATGGGGTATCAATCTTTGTAGGATCTATGGAAGTATCCTTAATGAGTTATACAAGAGATGCAGCAATTTTAATTGATGAAACTACCCATATAGCATTAACTTCAAATTTAATATTTATTATGGTTGTTACTATAATTCTATCTATTGTAGGGACTATTGTAATAGAGAAGGTAGTTGCTCCTAAAATAGGAAAATATAAGAAAGATGAAGAATTTGCTAAAACAGAAACATATAAAGTTATCAACATTGAAGAAGAAGAGCAAAGAATGATAGAAAAAGATAAGTACGAAAAGAAAGGTTTGAGATCAGCTTTAATAGTTTCAATAATAGTTTTAATAGTATTTATCTATTCATTAATACCTAATTTACCATTCTCTGGAATGTTGTTAGATATGAATGAACAAACATATGTAAATCAATTATTTGGAGAAAACTCATATTTTCAAGATGGTTTCACATATTTAGTATCATTAGTATTTATTTTGGCAGGAATTGCTTATGGTTTTGGTAGCAAAACAGTAAAAAATGATAAAGAAATAATTGAAAATGCTAGTAAGAAATTTTCTAATTTGGGTAGTATGTTTATCTTAATATTCGTAGTTGCTCAGTTTATTGCTATCTTTAGAAAGAGTAATATTGGTATGATAGTAGCTGCTTGGTTAGCTAGTTTGTTAGAGCATATGACATTAAGTGGGATTCCATTAGTATTAATATCGTTAATATTAATAGCATTAGCAAACTTTTTACTAACATCTCCGGCTAGTAAATGGATGATATTTTCACCGATAATGGTTCCGATGTTTATGCAATCAAATATTTCTCCTCAATTTGCTCAAATAGTATTAAGAGCTGGAGATTCTATGACTAAAGGATTTACCCCTTTATTGGCATCATTTGTAATTTATATTGGTTATTTAAATATTTATAATTTACATAAAGATAAGCCTTATACAATAAAAAGATCATTAGGAATGATTACTCCATATTTTATAGTAATTTCAATTACTTGGATACTTATTGTAATAGGTTGGTATATTATAGGATTACCTATAGGACCAGGAGTATCTCCAACAATATAAAAACACCAAAGGGTGTTTTTTATTTGAATACTGATAATACTTTAATAGTACTTTTAGGGGGAATATTATTAAGATATTCATTAATTCTACGGAATTTGTACTCTAATAAAGCAACATTAAACTGAATTAAAGAAATGTCTTTCTCGGAAATATCATGATTTAGATTAATGAATTTGTAATAAGTAGAAGGAGGGACTCCAATAACTTTATGAAAAATTTCACAATAGTATTCTTGAGAATAAAACCCATAATTAATTGAAATATTTAAAATAGATAAATCTTTACTATTAAAAGCTGGTAGAGAATTATAGATTCTCTTATTATTAACATATTGAACAATAGTAAAACCAATTTCCCGCTTAAATAGTCTCATAATATAATCTTTATTATAGTGAAAGATTCTAGTTAATTCATCAATAGAGACTTTTTTATATAAGTTATTATCAAGATAATTAATAATTTTTATTATGAGATCATTAGAAAACATAATATCACCAAGTCAATTATAACACAAAAGTCGTTATTGTTTAAATAGTATGTAATTTTTTGTGATTTAATAATGTCAGAAGGAGGGAAGAGTATGAGTTATTCTGAATGGGCAACTAGAGAACATATTCAGAAAAAAACAGTAGCGGTAAATCTAGAAACAGGAGTAGAAAAATCTGGATTACCTGTAATGTATGATGATAAGTATTTATACATAGATACTTATGAGGCACACAATTTGTTGATAGGTAGTACAGGTAGTGGAAAGACACAAGCTGTCATTTTGCCAATCTTAAAGTTAGCTATGATGGCAGGAGAATCAATAGTAATAAATGATCCTAAAGGTGAAATTTATGAAAAAACAGCTCAAAAATTAGAAGATGAAGGTTATAAAAATATCGTAATTGATTTTGAAGATTCACGTAAAGGAAATAATTGGAATCCTCTAACTTTAGCTCACAAACAATATAAAGAAGGAAATCCTGATAAAGCAATAGAGTTAATTGAAGACTTAGGATATTATTTACTTGCAGAAGCACAAAAGAGTGAAGCAGATCCTTTTTGGGTTAATTCATCAATAAATTATTTTACTGGAATAGTATTATATTTATTTAAAACTGCTAAAGAAGAGGAAATTAATTTAAATAGCGTTGCAAAACTAGCTAATGCATTATTGGATAAAACTTCTAGTGAACAATTCTTAAAGAAAGTAGAAAAAGATCCTGTAATGTTCATGAAATTAGCAGGAACATTGCAAGCTCCACCTGAAACTAGAGGAAGTATCATTTCAGTATTTAATCAAAAAATTGAGAGATATTTATCTAAAGAAAACTTAGCTAATATGCTTTCAACTAGTGATTTTGAAATGTCTACAATAAGTAATGATAAGACAGCTATCTTTATTGTGACTGGTGTTAGTAGTTTTTGCCGTAATTTAATACCTTTATTTGCTAATCAAGTAATAGATGCAGTATCTTTATATGGTAATAAAGAAAAGAGATTAAACTTATTATTAGATGAATTCGATTCTTTGATACCTATTAAAGACTTTGCTCTAAAATTAGGATACTGTAGATCGATAAATATCAGAGTTACAGTTGCTATTCAAAGCTTTGTACACCTAGCAAATATGTATTCCAAAGAAGATGTAGAAATATTAAAGATGTGCTTTGGAAATACTATTTATTTGTTATCAAATGATATCTATACATTAGAAGAAATATCTAAAAATTGTGGAACACATATAGTAAACAACAAAGAAGAACCGTTAATTTCAGTTTCTGAATTAAAAACACTTAGTATTTTTTCGGCAATTATCTTACTACCAAGAATGATGCCTTTTAAAACTAAACTGTTACCAGATTATGAAATAGATTGGGGCTATGAAGCAAAAAAGGCAACAATTCCTGTAAGAGAAACTAATATAATTAAAATATATGAAGAAAAATAATACCTTTAGGTATTTTTTTCTTTGTGTTATAATAAGTGAAGAAAAGAGGGATACTATGAGTTTAACAGCAGGAATTGTAGGTTTACCAAACGTAGGAAAGTCTACATTATTTAATGCAATTACTAATCAGAAGATATTGGCAGAAAACTATCCTTTCGCAACGATAGAACCTAATGTAGGAGTAGTAACAGTACCAGATGAAAGAATGGATAAATTAAAAGAAATGTATGATCCAGAAAGATTTATCCCAACTGCTTATGAATTTACAGATATTGCAGGATTAGTAAAAGGTGCATCTAAAGGAGAAGGTTTAGGTAATAAGTTTTTAGCTCATATTAGAGAAACAGATGCGATTGTTGAAGTTGTAAGATGTTTTGATGATGGAAAAATTATTCATGTAGAAGGTGGAATAGATCCAATTAGGGACATAGAAACAATTAATCTTGAATTAGCAATCGCAGATTTAGATATTATTAATAGTAGATTAGAGAGAGTTGCTAAAAAGGCTAGAACTACCAAAGATAAAGATGATATTTTAGAGACAGAAGTATTAGAAAAGTGTAAGAAAGCCCTTGAAGAAGAAAAACCACTTCGTCAATTAGATTTATCTGATGAAGAGAAAAAGATTATTAAATCATATAGCTTTTTAACTTTAAAACCAATTATCTATCTAGCAAACATTAAAGAAGAGGAATTAGATAACCCTGATAATGAATATGTTTTAAAAGTAAAAGAATACGCTTCTCGTGAAAATGCTAGAGTAGTTAGTTTATGTGCTAAAGTAGAAGAAGAATTAAGTGAATTAGATCCAGAAGACAAACAGGAAATGCTTGAAGGATTGGGTTTAGATGGTAGTGGTTTAGATAAATTAATAAAGGCTACTTATGATATTTTAGGACTTGCTACTTACTTTACTGTAGGAAAAGATGAAGTAAGAGCTTGGACATTCAAAAAAGGAATGAATGCCAAGGAATGTGCAGGTATTATTCATACTGATTTTGAAAAAGGATTTATTCGCGCTGAAGTAATTTCTTATGAGGATTTAATTAAGTTTGGCAGTGAATTAAAAGTAAGAGAAGCAGGAAAGGCTAGAGTAGAAGGAAAAGACTATTTAATGCAAGATGGAGATATCTGTCACTTTAGATTTAATGTTTAATATGGAAAGCAAGATAGTAATATTTGAAAGTAATAAATTAGATGGCAAAATGTCTAAGAATCCTAAGTTCTATCCCAAAGGAGTAAGTGAATCAGAAAGATACGAAAGATTTCATCAAGAAAGATTGATTTTAGGTAAAAAATTGGGGGTAGATGGTAATCATATACTTAGATCTAGGCAAAAAGGTTTGAGTAAAGTAGATTATCCTGATGGCAAATACATTTTGTTAGACGATTCTCATATGACAAAAGAAGATTATTTTTATGAAGATTTACCTGCAGATATTTTAATTATTTCTGAAAAATATCCTGGAATAATAGTGGCAAATCCATGTGCAGATTGTCCAATACTTATATGTGAAGATAGAAAAAAAGGATATACAGCTTTAGCTCATTGTGGAGCACTATATATTGATAGAAAATTACCGCAAGATACTATTAGAGCTTTAATAGATTGCTGTAATAGTAGCATTGATGATATTTATGTCTATGTAGGAAGCAGTATAAAAAAAGAATCATATGTCTATGACTGTTATCCAAAATGGGCCAAATCTAAAGAAGTATGGGAAGGTTTTATTATGAAAGAAAATAGCGATTACCATATAGACTTAGTAGGAGCAATAGAAAAGCAATTAAAAGATATAGGTATAACTCATATAGAAATTTCACCAATAGATACTGCTAAAGATCCTAATTATTATTCTCATGCGGAAGAAGTAAAAGGGACTCAAAAAGATGGTGGACAAAACTTAGTTGGTTTTTATTACAAATGAAAAAGAGCAATGCTCTTTTTTTATTTCTTTGTTACTTGATACTTTTTCTCTAAAGGTTTTATTACTTCATTTTCAAAAGTTTCAATATCATTGTATCCATAAGTAAATTCAGATTTATCTTCAGTAAGATAATATTCTGGAGCTTCTACTTTTCCATTATCTAATTGAAATACTAGAGAAGTTCCTCTTTTCAATTTTTCATACTTTATAGGTACATATATAAAAGTTCTATTCTTATCAAAATTCTTTTTATATCCAGCTTTATAAACTACATAAATTGTATTGGTTTTACCTTTTTTATCATATATGAGATATACTTTTTGTCTTTTTACGTTTAACTCTAAACTAAAATCATTTAGATTATCATCGTTTTCACTAATAGTCATATAGGCCTTATGATCAAAATCTCCATAATCATCATTGTCAAATTGCTCTACATCAGAATAATAAGATCCACCATTAACATCAGTATAAATTTGACTACCTATGAAAATAAACATAGCTATAACAAAAATAAAAATTATAGCGAAAACGATACGACTACCAATGAACATTGTTGAAACAGCTTTTAAAGGAGCTTTTAATTCACTTAGATTGAATTGTTCAGCTAAATCGCTAACATCTACTTTTTCATCCCTTTCAATTTCGAATGCTCTATGACAATATTCACATTTGCAAGATTTAGCTGTTTCACTAAATTCTAAACTCCCTCCACAATTAGGACATTTCTTTTCTATTAATTTCATTATAATCACCTTAAAGAAATTATAACATTAAACACTTTATAAAACTAGACATTTAATAATTAATTTGTTATAATACATACGAGTATTTTAAATACTCCTTGCTATCAGTGATAGCCGATTAGTCCAAAAGGAGGTGTAAGAATGAATAAATACGAAATAATGTTCATTGTAAAACCAGATATGGAGGAAGCTGAAATTAAGAATACAGCTGAAACTATGAAGAAGGTTTTAACAGATGCAAAAGCTAAAGTATTAGATGAAAAAGCAATGGGACAAAAGGAATTAGCTTATGAAATCAATAAGTATAGTACTGGATATTATTATTTATTAGTAGTAGAAGCTACTAAAGAAGCAGAGCAAGAATTTAATCGTGTTGCTAGAATTAATGAAAATCTACTTCGTCATTTAATCGTAAAAGTAGAAGAATAAGAAATAAAGAGGTAAAGTTATGAATAAAGTTTTTTTAATAGGAAGATTAACTAGAGATCCAGAATTAAGATATACAGGTAATAATACTCCTGTTGCAAGTTTTTCCCTTGCTGTTAATAGAAGTTTTACTAATCAACAGGGAGAAAGAGAAGCAGATTTCTTCAATATTACTGTTTGGAGAAAACAAGCTGAAAATGTTAAAAATTATTTAAATCAAGGTAGTCAAGTAGCTGTTGAAGGAAGACTTCAAACTAGAAGCTATGAAGATAAAGATGGACAAAAGAGATATGTAACAGAAGTAGTTGCTGATAATGTTGAATTTTTAGGATCAAAGAATTCCTCAAATAATAGTTCAAATGGATCAAACAATGAAGAACCTACACCATATGATTTTGGTGATACTAAAGAACCAAAAGGTACTGATGTAGATAGTAATCCATTTGCAGATTTCGGTTCAAGTATCGAAATAAGTGATGATGAATTACCATTCTAAAAAGGAGGGAAATTATGGCAGAATTCAATCGTAAAAAGAAAAAAGTATGTGCAATGTGTACTGGAAAAACAGTTGATTATAAAGATCCAGAAACATTAAAAAGATATACAAACGAAAAAGGGAAAATAGTTCCTAGACGTGTTACAGGAAACTGTGCATTACATCAAAGATATATTTCAAAACAAATAAAAAGAGCTCGTGCTATAGCACTAATGCCTTACTCAAGATAAAATCTAGCATTTTATCTTTTTTATTGAAAAAAAGAGTTCTAATTAGTATAATTACTATAGTAGGAGAATGAACTATGAAAAAAAACAAGAAAAGAAATGTAATCATTGTCTTAATAGTATTATTACTAGCAATTAGTATTGGATATGCTGTATTACAGTCAACATTAAATATTCAAGGGACAGCTGGTATTGATAGCGTTAGTTGGGATATTCATTGGAATAATGTTGAAATAACTCCAGGAAGTGTCTCTACAAGTACTGCTAATAAAGCTACTATTGATTCGTCTTTAACAACGGTAAATTATAATATTACACTAGAAAAGCCAGGAGATTATTATGAGTTTACTGTTGATGCTGTAAATGGTGGAACTCTTGATGCTATGATTGCTTCTATTACATCAAAAATGAATGGAGAAACAATTACTACATTACCTGCTTATTTAATTTATACTGTTACTTATAGTGATGGTACAGCTTTAGCAGAGAATCAAAAGTTAGGTGCTGGTCAATCAAAGAAATATAAAGTAAGAATCGAATTTAAAAAGAATATAGAAAATAGTCAATTACCAAACGGTGCTCAAAATTTGAATCTTAGTTTTACAGTTGCTTATAAGCAAGCAGATGGTAACGCTATAGAACCACCTACTGCAGAAAATTATGTATATCGTTCTAACACAGATGTTGTAGAAGTTGGCGATGGAACAGCTGCTTTGGGAGTAACTTATTCTAGTTATAGTGCTATGAATAGTGCTACTAATAAAACAGTATTCTTAAGACACAAAATTACTAATAATCAGGTAGAATCAACTGAAGTAGGATTTATTTATGAAAATAATGAATATTATCTAACTGGTGGAATAAATGAAGCTGCTGAAGAAAACAGACCAATCTTTTCAGCAAACAATGTTGTTATCACTGGTTTAGGTGGAAGTTGTAATACATCTCGCTGTACTTTAAGCAAAAATGGATTTGTCGCATACGCAACATTACAAGGACAAGCTTATGCTTACAATGATGAATGGAGATGCGATGTTGCAGTCGATGGATCATCATATTGCCAACCAAGATAATTCGATAAAATAAAGCTATAAATACTAGAATTAATTGTTCTAGTATTTTTATTTTATAGAAGGTTCTTTTATTAGACAAATATGGTAAACTATTATATAATAATAATGAGTTCTTATAGGAGGAATTATGAGTATAATTAATGAAAGAAGAAAACTTAACAAATCTATCAGTAAAGCCAAAAATGTATTTTTAATGGCTCATAAAGACTTAGATTTAGATGCTCTAGGTAGTTCTATTGGAATGTATATGGTTTTAAAGCGCCGTAAAAAGAAATGTTATATCATAATTGATGATAAAGAACATGAACCAGGTGTAGAAAAGGTTTTAAGAGAATTAGATGGGGTAATTGAAGTTATAAAGAGTGATAATATTGATGAGTATTTACATCCAACTTCGACAAAAAATCTATTAATAGTGTTAGATACTAATAAGAGTGAGTTAGTACAAAACCCAGAATTATTAAAGAAATTTGATAATAAGTTAGTTATTGATCATCATGATTTAGGAAAGAGCTCTATTAAAGATTGTATTATGATTAATGATAATAAAGTATCAAGTGCTTGTGAAATGGTAACTAATTTAATTGAATACT
The DNA here is from genome assembly GCA_017432665.1 of Bacilli bacterium. GTDB lineage: Bacteria > Bacillota_I > Bacilli_A > RF39 > UBA660 > UBA3789. The sequence goes on along the minus strand of JAFRIS010000019.1, from coordinate 25,904 downwards.
ATGATGTTGAGATAGATTCTTATTATGCAACAATTCTTTTAGCAGGAATAGTATTAGATACTAATAACTATACTTTAAATACAACTGCTGAAACATTCTATACATCATACTATTTAACTTCGTTAGGAGCAAGTGCTAAGAAAGTTCAATATCTATTAAAGCAGAATATTGAAGAGTATACTGAGAGACAAAAACTAATGGCAGGAATAGAGACTCTAGAAGGAAATGTAGCGTTTACTAAAGCTACTCAAAATACAATTTATCGTCGTGAAGATTTAGCAAAAGTAGCTGAAACATTGTTATTCTTCAATAATATTGAAGCATCTTTTGTAGTAGGAAGAATAGGTAAGAATACTATTGGAGTAAGTGCTAGAAGTTTAGGAAGCTATGATATTGTAAAAATATTGAATAAATTAGGTGGAGGCGGAGATACTTATAGTGGAGCTGCTAAATTTGAAGATTCAACAGTTAATAAAGTGGCCCAAGAAATCAAAGCAATAATAAAAGAAGAAGGCGAATAATATGGAAGTAATTTTTATCAAAGATTTGAAAAATCAAGGTAAAAAGGGACAAATTAAGAATGTTAAAGATGGTTATGCTGAAAACTTCTTAATAAAAAATGGCTATGCCGTTAAAAAGACTAAAGAGAATGTAGCTAAATTAGAACATGAAAAAGCAAAGAAAGCTAAAGAAGATGAAGTGAATAAAGAAAATGCCAAGAAAATGAAAGAACAATTAGCTAAAGAAACTTTAGAATTTAAAGTAAAAACTGGTGCTGGAGATAAAGTTTTTGGAAGCATTAGTGTTAAACAAATAAAAGATGAATTGGATAAAAAGGGATATAAAGTAGAGAAGAATATGATCGATATTGATGGATCTATATCTACATTAGGATTTCATAATGTTAAGATAAATCTTCATCAGGATATCGTGGCTACTGTGAAAGTACATGTTATAAAGTAGAGGTGATAGTATGCCAACTAAAGTATTACCACATAATTTAGAAGCAGAACAAGCGGTATTAGGCTCTTGCTTTTTATCTAAATATGCTGTTCAAAAAGCAGCAGAAAACTTAATGCCAGAATCTTTTTATAGTGAAAAGAATGGTAAAATATTTGCTGCTATGACTACTTTGTTGGATGAGAATACACCAATTGATATAACAACAGTAACAAGTATATTACAAAAAAAGAATGAATTAAATGCAGTAGGTGGAGTAGAATATTTAACTGAAATATTAAACTATGTTCCAACAGCTGCTAATATAGATTATTATTTGCAGGCGGTAGAAGAATCTGCTGTATTAAGAAATTTAATAGAAACAGCTACTGAAATCGCATCTGATGGATATCGTACTGATGAAACAGTAAATGAAATACTAGATAGTTCTGAAAAAAAGATTTTAAATATCGTAAAGAGAAGAACCAGTACAGAGTTTAGACCAATAAAAGATGTTGTTGCTAAGGTTCAAGAAGACTTGGAAATGTTATCTGAGAAAAAAGGAGAGGTAACAGGATTAGCTACAGGTTGGTATGATTTTGACAGAGTTACAACAGGATTACATGAAAACGAATTAATTATCTTAGCTGCTAGACCTGCTGTAGGTAAAACAGCTTTTGCATTAAATATTGCTACTCATGTAGCTATGACTCAAGAAAAATCAGTAGTAGTATTCAATTTAGAGATGAGTGCTGAGCAATTAGCAATGCGTATTTTGTCTTCATTGGGACAAATTGATGGATTTAAACTAAGAACAGGTAATTTATTAAATCAAGATTGGAAGAGACTTAATGAAGCTGCTGCACAATTAGCTTCATCAAATTTAATTATTGAAGATTCTTCAGGTATAACAATCGGAGAATTAAGAGCTAAATGTCGTAGATTAGCTAGTAGTGAAAAAGGTTTAGCTTTAATTGTAATTGACTACCTACAATTATTATCTGGAGGTAAGAACTATGGTGCTAATAGACAACAAGAAGTTTCTGATATATCAAGAAGTTTAAAGACATTAGCATTAGAATTAGGCGTGCCTATTCTTGCTCTTTCTCAGTTATCACGTGGTGTAGATCAAAGAGAAGATAAGAGACCGGTATTAAGTGACTTAAGAGATTCAGGTTCAATTGAGCAAGATGCCGATATTGTTACTTTCTTATATCGTGATGATTACTATAAGAGTAGTGATAAACAAGCAAGTGATGATGATAATAGTCTTATTGAAGTAAATATAGCTAAGCATCGTAGTGGACCTACTGCTAAAATAGAACTATTATTTAAAAAGAATACTTCTACCTTCTTAAACTTAAGAAGAGATATGAAAAATACGGAGGAAAAATCAAGTGAATAAAAATATTAAAATTATAATGACAATACTTTTATTATTTTCACTAGTAATAACTACAGGATTTACTAATATTAATACTGAGCCTCAAACAGTATATAGAGTTTATTTAAAAGGTAAATCACTAGGTCTAATTAAGTCAAAAAGTAGTTTTGAGAATTATATCGATAAACAACAAGAAGAAATAAAAAGGAAATATGGTGTAAAAAAAGTATATGTACCTACAGATCTAGATATTGTTAAGGAAACAACTTTTAGTAATGACTTAAAAACAAATAAACAAATCTATAATGAAATAAAAGATACTTCACCGTTTACAATAGATGGTTATGTTGTAAAGATAAGAACAGTAGAAACTAAGAATGATAGAAATAGAGAAAAAGATAAAAAAGAACAACCTAAGTATCAAAATATCTATGTTTTAAAGAAAGAAGTCTTTACTAATTCTATCGAAAAAGCAGCAAAATCATTTATAAAACCAGAAGATTATGATAATTTTGCTAATGATACACAGAAAGAAATTCAAGATACTGGAACAATAATAGAAGCAATTTATATTAAGAATAAAATAACTATCAAAAAAACTAAAATACCAGTAGATAAAAACATCTATGAATCAGAAGATATGCTAAGTAAATATTTATTATTTGGAACTACTGAAGATCAAGCAAAATATACTATCAAAGATGGAGATACTATTAGTGATGTTGCTTTTAATAATAAAATATCAGTAGAAGAATTTTTAATAGCTAATCCAGATTTACAAGATGAAAATAGTTTGTTATCTCCTGGACAAGTAGTTACATTAGGTATCTTAAAGCCACAATTTAGTTTAGTAGAAGAAGATCATGTGGTAAAAAGAGAGCAAAAGAAATATACTACAGTTACTAGATATGATAACAATCAATTAGTAGGATATGAAAAAATTCTTCAAAAAGGTTCTGCTGGGGAGAATAAAGTTACTCAAAAAGTACAAAAAATCAATGGTGAAACAGTTAATGCTGTTACTACTGCTACTGAAGTAATTAAAGAACCTGTTAATGAAATAGTTCTTAAAGGTGGTAAAAAATCAAGTTACTCAGCGTACTATGGTGGAGGCTATGGAACAGTAGTAGCTACTAAAGGTCAATGGGGATGGCCGGCATCATGTTCAAGTGTTTCAAGTCCATTTGGATGGCGTTGGGGATCATTCCATGATGGTACTGATATTAATGGTTGTGGATATGGATCTAACATATTTGCTGCTCAATCAGGGACAGTTGTTCAATCAGGATCTAAATATGATAACGGTCAATTTATTACTATAGATCATCATAATGGATACTATTCAATGTATGCACATCTATGTAATGGCTGCCGTTATGTAAAAGCCGGTGATTATGTTGAAAAAGGACAAGTTATCGGAGGTATGGGACAAACAGGATTCGCAACAGGAGTACACTTACACTTTGCTATTTGGAAAGGTTATCCATATCGTGGAGGTGTTGCACTAAATGCAATGCAATTCTATTAAGATGAAGTTTAAAGTGCTAGCAAGTGGGTCAAAAGGAAATTGCACAATTGTGTTATGTGATAATACTAATTTGATAATTGATATGGGAATTTCTTACTTAACTTTAAAGAAAAGTTTAGAAGAAAATTCCCTTTCTTTTACAGACTTTTCAGGAATATTAATAACGCACTGTCATACTGACCATATAAAGGGTCTTGCTTCGCTTTTGAAGCATACTAAATTGAATATTTATATCCCCGAAGAAATGTATGAAAGTTTAAAAGAATATGTTGAAAAAGATAGATGTATCTTTGTCGAAGACAAATTTAATATTAATGAAGTAAATATAGAATTAATTCATACTTCTCATGATGCCCCCTATTCAGTAGGATATATAATTAATTACTTTGAAAAAAGCCTTGTCTATGTTACAGATACTGGATATATAAACAGAAAGTATTTAAACAAAATGATTGATAAGACTGCCTATGTAATTGAAAGTAATCATGACGAAATAATGCTAATGGATGGACCTTATCCTAGATTTCTAAAAGAAAGAGTAATTAGTGATCAAGGGCATTTATCTAATAAAACTACTGCTAAATATTTAAAAAAAGTAATAGGTCAAAGCACTAAAATTGTAGTATTAGCCCATTTAAGTGAAAAAAATAATACTGAGGAAAAAGCAATAGGTGCCATGATAGAAGAAGAAATAGACAAAAAAGTAGAAATAATAATAGCTAAACAATATGAAGAAACAAAAATGATTAAAATATAGAAAGAAGAATTATATGATAAAAGTAATCACAGTTGGTTCTATTAAAGAAAAATATTTAAAAGATGGAATGGAAGAATACAAGAAAAGAATTTCTAAGTATACTAATCTAGAAATCATTGAAGTAAAAGACGAAGGTCTAGTTGAAGAAAAAAAAGCTCTTGAAATGGAAGCTTTAAAGATTGAAAAGCATTTAGGAGAAAAGGACTATATCATCACAATGGAAATTGATGGTAAAGAGTATACTTCCCCTGAATTTGCCGAAAAAATAAGAACTATTTTTATTGAAAATAGTAATATTACATTTATAATTGGTGGAAGTTATGGCTTATCAGATAGTATTAAGAATAAGGCTAATTTGCATTTATCTTTTTCAAAACTAACTTTTCCTCATCAATTGTTTAGAGTGATTCTTTTAGAACAAATATATAGAGCTTATAAGATTAATAATAATGAAAGTTATCATAAGTAGGTGTAATATGAAAAATATAATATTTGATTTTGGTAATGTATTAATGACTTTTAATGCCAAAGAAATAGTTCCAAAGTTTACTTCTTCACAGGAAGAACAAGATTTCTTAATAAATAGTGTTGTGAATTCTCCAGAATGGGGAGGTTTAGGTCTTATTGATACTGGTTATCTTTCCGGAGAAGAAATTACTAATATTATAAATGATCGAAGTAACAATAAATATAAAGATTTAGTAATAAATTTTATGAATAATTTTTATGAATATAGATATATTCAACAAGAAGTGATTGAAATAATTAAAAATTTAAAAAATAAAGGTTATAAAGTATATTTATTGTCTAATACTAATGAAAAAAGTTATGAAAAAGTTATAAAAGATATAGAATACTTATTTGACGGAGTAGTGTTGTCATATAAAATACACATGATTAAACCTTATGAGGGTATATATAAGTATTTAATTGATAAATATAAAATAATTCCGGAAGAAAGCTTATTTATAGATGATAGAGAGGATAATATTAGGACAGCTAATTCTCTTGGAATTAAGGGTAGAACTGTTAAACCTGATAATGTAGAAGATATAAAACTAGTACTAAAAGAATATGAAATAGGTGACTAATATGATAGGAAATGATTGGGATGCTCTTTTAAAAGATGAATATCAGAAGGAATATTTCAAAAATCTCTTGGAATTTGTAAAAGAAGAGTATAAGCATAAAATTATTTATCCTAAACAAAACGAAGTATTTAATGCTTTTAGATATACTTCTTTTGATAATGTAAAAGTAGTAATCTTAGGGCAAGATCCATATCATGGTCCTAATCAAGCTGAAGGACTATCCTTTTCAGTAAGTAATGAAGTCTTAAAGCCACCATCATTACAGAACATATTTAAAGAATTAGAAAGTGATTTAGGAATACCTTTTCCTAAGAGTAACTCCTTAAAGCCATGGGCTAAACAAGGGGTTTTACTATTAAATGCAGTACTAACAGTAGAAGAACATAAACCAACATCTCATAAAGATAAAGGTTGGGAGACTTTTACTGATGATGTTATAAAAATACTTAATAATAAAAAAGAACCAGTAGTATTTATATTATGGGGATCTTATGCGAGAAATAAAAGAGGTTTAATTACTAACTCTAGACATTTAATTATTGAGTCAGCTCATCCATCACCATTTTCTGCTAGAAATGGATTCTTTGGTAGTAGACCTTTTTCTAAAACAAACAAGTTCTTAAGTGATAATAATTTAAAAGAAATAGATTGGAGTGTGGAATAGTGAAAAAGATACTAAAAAAATTTCCAGATTATTATTTAATATTCTGTATATATGCCTTAATAGGTTGGTTATATGAAGTAATTTGGTTATGGTTTGTAGTACCACCATATCATTTTGTAAATAGAGGTGTTTTGTTTGGACCTTTTCTTCCTATTTATGGATTTGGAATGCTAATATTGATATTTATGTTAGATAAATTTATGAATAAAAAGCATCAAATAAATCAACCAATATACTTAATAATTTCTGTACTTACTGCAGTTACTTTTATCTTTGTAACTATTATTGAATATACTACACCGCGAATTTATCATGTTGGTGATTTTCTAAGTAAATATGGTGTTGGCCTATTTATTACAAATTTATTAGTTTTAAGTATTGTATATTTCATATTAAAGAATACGAAGTCAAAAAAAATAAGAAAACTAGATGTTACAATAATTTTAGTCTTCTTATTGATTTGGGTTATAACTACAGTAATTGAATATGCATCACATTTTATGACTGATAAGTTATTTCACACAATGTTATGGGACTATTCTAGAGATTTTTTGAATGTTAATAAGAGAATAAATTGGGATGCTTCTAGAAATTTTGCAATTGGGGGAACTGTTCTTTTATATACAGTTCAACCATTTATAGAAAAATTATTAAGGAATTTGTCAAAAAATAGAAAGTTATATATTACATTAATAATTGGGATTCCGATGCTAATAGACTTGATAGTTAATGTAATATCAAAATATATAGGTTTATTATAAAGAAATAAAAATATCCACAATTTCTGTGGATATTATTTTTTGCTTTGCGCTTGAACAGCGGTAATTGCGACTACTCCAACAATGTCTTCTGGAGAACAGCCTCGAGATAAGTCATTTACTGGAGCTGCAATACCTTGTGTTATTGGGCCATATGCTTCAGCTTTGGCTAATCTTTGAACTAATTTATAACCAATATTTCCAGCATCTAAATCTGGAAATATAAGAACATTTGCATGTCCTGCGATAGTACTATCAGGAGCTTTACTTTTAGCTATTTCAGGAACAATAGCAGCATCTAATTGTAACTCTCCATCAATTTTATACTGCGGAAATTTCTCTTTTGCAATTCTCGTTGCCTCAATAACTTTATCAACATCAGTATGACTGGCGCTGCCTTTAGTAGAATGAGATAACATGGCAATGATTGGTTCTTCTTCAACTAATAATCTAAAGCTTTCAGCACTACTAGCAGCAATAGAAGCAAGTTTCTCGCTATCAGGATTTTGCTCTAAACCACTATCTGCAAAGATAAAAGTACCGTTAGATCCATATTCACAATCAGGAACAACCATTAAGAAGAAAGCTGATACTAAATCTACTCCAGGAGCAGTCTTAATTATTTGTAAGGCTGGTCGAAGAGTATTAGATGTAGAATGACAAGCACCAGATACAGCTCCATCAGCTTTACCATCTTTTATCAACATACAAGCAAAATACATATAATCTTCTAATAATAAACGCTTAGCCTCATCATAAGTCATACCTTTATGCTTGCGAAGTTCAACAAATTTATTGATAAGATCTTCAGTTAATTCATAAGTATTAGGATCAATAATAGTAGCTTTTTCTAAACTTAGTCCTTTACTCTTAATTTCTTTTGAATTACCAATGATAATTACATTAGCTATATTTTCATTTAAAACTATTTCAGCTGCCTTTAAAACTCTTTCATCCATTGATTCAGGTAAAATAATAGTCTTAATATCATTTTTAGCTCTTTCTTTAACAGATTCAATAAAATTCATTTAATCATCTCTTTCTATTTTTTGTTTAATATTTCAAATATTTCCCTTTTTTCATTATTATAAAAGTCCAACTTCTTATATCTTTTAAATAAAGCAAGAATATTACTTGGGAATGATACAACCAATTGATTAAATTCAACTACAGAATCATTATAATATTTGATTGCTCCAACAATATCTTCTTCGTTAGAGTTTAATTCTTCTAAGATTTTCATTAAAGAATTACTCTTCATTAATTTCTCGTTCTCATCGATTGTCTTAAATAGTTCATTATAATTACTCTTTAGAAAATTATGCTTTTCAAAGTTGTTTAAATCATCATTATAATTCTCTAAGTTCTCCATAAATTCCTTTGTTTTTAATTCTTTTTTCACAATAGGAATAGTTCTTGAAAGTAACTCTTTCTTCTTTTCAAGATAAATATCTATATCTTCTTCAGCTTTATCCAATTTGATGATTGTTAATTGAAATTTATTATTAACTAAAACAAAGATAAAAGCTAGTATTGAAATAATTACAAATATAAGTAAAACAGTCTCCATATAATACCTCCATACTATCTAAATTATAGCAAAACTCTACTTAATATACAATAATAGTATACTAAAAATTATATTCTTGTGTTATAATCATTACATTGAATTTAAGTGGGTGATACTATGTCAAAAATAGATATAGAAGTAACTATCAAAAATAACGAAACAAATGATTCATATAAAGTAAAAGCTATCACAAGTGATAGTGTAATTAAGTATAAAGAACCAGATGATACTACTGTTATCTTTGATTATAAAGATAACAGATTAGTTCGGGAAAATGATCAGATGAAAATGATTTATAACTTTAATGATAAAGAAGATAGTATTATCTTAGTAAAAGACTATAATCGGCATATAAATCTAGTTATTAAAACTAATAAAATTAAGAAGAAAGATTATAATCTAGAAGTAGATTTTACAATTGATAAAGAAAAATTTTTATATAGAATAGAGGAGTTAAAATGAGTATAATTAAAAAACTTGAAAATGATATAAAAGATATTTTAAAAACTGCTGGTTATGAAGTAGATAGAGTATTATTAGAGCCATCTAATAGAAGGGATCTAGGAGAATATCAAATTAATAATGCTATGCAATTGGCTAAGACTTATCATGAAAATCCTCGTGATATAGCTACTAAAATAGTTAATGAATTAGAAAAAGATAATAGATTTACTAATATTAATATTGCTGGACCAGGATTTATTAATATTACTTTAAGTGATCAATATACTTGTGACTTTTTAAATGAAGTACATGAAGATGTTCATAATAATATTGATAAGAAAGAGCCTAAAAAAGTCATTGTTGATTATGGTGGAGCTAATGTAGCTAAAGCATTACATGTAGGACATTTAAGAACTGGTAATATTGGAGAAGCTTTAAAGAGATTAGCTTTGTTACTAGGATATGATGCTTTAGGAGATGCTCATTTAGGTGATTATGGTAGACCATTAGGTTTAGTGTTAAGAGAGATTAAAGAAAGATATCCTGATTTAGAATATTTTAATGAAGACTATACAGGAGATTACAGTGAAATAGATTTACCTATTACTAATAAAGATTTAGAAGAAATATATCCAGTAGCTTCTAATAAAGCAAAAGAAGATGAACAATATTTAGATGAAGCTAGAGATATTACTGCTAGAATTCAAAGCCATGAAAGAGGATACTATGATTTATGGAAAAGAGTAGTAGATATTTCTAAAGAAGATATTAAAAAGACTTATGAATCGTTAAATGTATACTTTGAAATCTGGAATGGTGAATCAGATGAAATGGAATACTTTGATGAATTAAAGAAGATTTATGAAGATAAAAACCTATTAAAAGAAAGTGAAGGAGCACAAGTAGTAGAAGTAGCTACTCCTGAAGATAAAGCACCTATGCCACCATTAATATTTACTAGAAGTAATGGTGTTGCATCATATGAAACAACAGATTTAGCTGCTATTCTAGAAAGAAAAATCAACTATAATCCTGATGAAATATGGTATGTAGTAGATGCTAGACAAGCACTTCATTTTGAACAGACATTTAGAGCTGCCAGAAAAGCAGAATTAGTAGAAGATAGAGTAGTTCTAGAACATGTAGGTAACGGAACTATGAATGGTAAAGATGGAAAACCATTTAAAACTAGAGATGGTGGAGTAATGAGCCTAAAAGCTTTAATGGACTTAGTTTATGATGAAACATATAAAAAGATAACTAATGAATCTATTAAAGAAGAGGAAAAGAAAGAGATTGCTAGAATAGTCGCAGTAGCTGCTGTTAAATATGCAGATTTATTGCCATATAGAGGAACTGACTATATCTTTGAATTAGAAAAGTTTACTGATTTAGAAGGTAAGACAGGACCTTATCTATTATATTCAACTATTAGAATGAGATCCTTACTTAAAAAAGCAGGAGATCATAAAGCTACTAAGATTACTAAATTAAAGGGAGCTGCGGAAAAAGAAATAGCTTTAACTATTCTAAACTTACCATTAGTATTAAATAGAGCAGTAGAAGCAAAGACATTAAATGAAATAGCAGAATTCCTATATAAACTAACAGCTTGCTATAATTCATTTTATGCTGAAAACAAGATTATTACTGAGGAAGATAGCGAATTAAGAGACTCTTGGATATTACTTACTGAGACAGTTTATAATATAAATATGTTACTACTAGGTATACTTGGAATTGAAGTACCTGAAAAAATGTAAAAAAAGTGTTGCTAATATATTAGTTATATGTTATAAAAGTTATTGTAATTTTATTAATACACAACTTAGAACTTATGAATAATGTCTTAGAGGAGGTCTTTACATGAGTGTAAGAGCATTAAAGAAAGAAGAACTTGAATCATTATCTAGCAAAGATGTTGCTTATATGGTAATGGAGAATGGAAAAAGAAAATTGAATACTGCTGATTTATTTAAAAAAGTAATTAGTTTAATGGAATTACCAGAAAGTACTTTTGAAAATAAAGTCGCAGATTTTTATACATCTTTATCAACAGATAAGAGATTTATCTTATTAGACAATGGTAAATGGGATTTAAGAAGTAATCATACTTCAGATAAAGTAGTTAAGATTGCTGATGAAGAAGACGAAGAAGATGAAGAAGAATCTCTTGAAAAAGAAGAAGAGGAAGAAATTGAAGAAGACAGCTTTGACGATACTGATGATGAAGACTATGACGATGAAACTAATGAAGAATTAAAGGACTTAGTTATCATCGATGAAGATGAATTAGAACTAGAAGTATAATCTAGTTTTTTTCATGCTAATATGATACAATAAAGGCGCAAATGAGGTGAACTTATGATAGAAAGATTAGAGGCAACATTAGCTAAGTATGAATCTCTAGAAAATGAATTAACTAAACCAGAAGTATTAAGTGATATTAAAAAGACTAGAGTGTATTCAAAAGAAATGGCTGATTTAGAAGAAGTAGTTACTGAATATAAGAAGTATAAGAAAATACTTGAAGATATTAAAAATACTGAAGAAATGGTTAAAGATCCTGAATTAGGAGAAATGGCTAAAGAAGAATTAAAAGATCTACAAGAACAAAAAGAAGAATTAGATGGAAGACTAGAAGTATTATTAATACCAAAAGATCCTAATGATAGTAAGAATGTAATTATGGAAATCAGAGGAGCTGCTGGTGGAGATGAAGCAAATATATTTGCTGGAGACTTATTTAGAATGTATACAAGATATGCTGAAAAGAAAGGTTTTTCTTATCAAGTATATAACTCTATAGATGGTACTGCTGGAGGATTTAGTCAAATAGAACTAATTATTAAAGGTAATGGGGCTTACTCATTATTAAAATACGAAAATGGATCTCATAGAGTACAAAGAGTACCTGTTACTGAATCAAATGGTAGACTTCAAACATCTACTGCTACAGTATTAGTAATGCCAGAAGCAGATGATGATATTGAAATAGATATTGATCCTAATGATTTAAGAATAGATATTTATAGATCAAGTGGTAAAGGTGGACAAGGAGTAAATACAACAGACTCAGCAGTTAGAATTACACATTTACCTACAGGATTAGTAGTTACATGTCAAAATGAAAGAAGTCAAATACAAAATAAAGAACAAGCTATGAAAGTCTTAAAATCGAGACTTTATGAATTACAAGAACAAGAAAGATTAGAAAAAGAAGGAAATGAAAGACGTAGTAAGATAGGAACTGGAGATAGAGCTGAAAAGATACGTACTTATAATTATCCTCAAAATAGAGTAACTGATCATCGTATTGGTTATACAACTAATAGCCTAGATAGAGTAATGGATGGGGCTTTAGATGATATTATTGATGCCTTAATCCAAGAAGATCAAAAGAGAAAACTACAAGGCGAAGAAAGTGAATAATATGACTATAGAAGAATTATTAATCTATGGAAAAGGTCATTGTCATTCAGATCATGCTAAAATTTTATTGGCAGAACTTCTAAATAAAAATCCTTTAGAATTGTTGAATTATTTAGAAGAATCAGTATCTGAAGAAGTATCTGAACTATATAAAAAAGAAGTATTAGCTCTAGAAGAAGGAAGACCATTACAATATGTTATTGGTAGCGTTAATTTCTTTGGTAGTAGGTACTATATTGATGAAAGAGTCCTAATACCAAGATTTGAAACAGAAGAATTAGTAGAAAATACTATTAAGTATATTGATGATAATTTCAAAGAACCTATTGATATAGTAGATTTAGGTTGTGGTAGTGGAGTAATAGGGCTAACTTTAGAAAAGAAGTTATCCCCAAAATCTGTGGATTTAATAGATATTTCTAAAGAAGCTTTAGAAGTTACTCACATAAACTGTGAAAATTTAAATTCACATGCTAATTTAATAGAAAACAACTTTTTAGATAACATCGATAAGAAATATGACTTAATTATTAGTAATCCACCTTATATTAAGACTAGTGAAGAGATAGAAGAGATAGTAAAGAATAATGAACCAGAGATTGCTTTATATGCAGGAGAAGATGGATTAGATTGCTATCGAAAGATCTTATCTCAAGTAAAAAACAATATGAAAGATAGATGTCTTATTACTTTTGAAATTGGCTGTGACCAGGGTGAAGAAATTACTAAAATAGTTAATGAATATTTAGATGATGTTAAAGTAGAAATAAAGAAAGACTTATCTGATAGAGATAGAATGTTATTTATCTTAAAAAATATATAAAAACCTCACAATTAATAGTGGGGTTTTAACTATCTATATTTGACGACAAATGCTTGTATAATAAGGCTATTTGATTGACAAAGCAAGTATATTTTCTTATCATTAAATTGGGTGATAATGTGTTAGTAAATTTTAATGAAATGTTATTAAATGCTAAGAAAGGAAAGTATGCTGTACCACACTTAAATATTAATAATTTAGAGTGGACAAAATATATTTTAGAAGAATGCCAAGAATTGAATATTCCTGTTATTCTAGGAGTTAGTGAAGGAGCTGCTAAATACATGGGAGGATTTGAAACAATTGTTGGTATGGTAAAGGGATTAATTAAAGATAAGGATATCCCAGTATGCTTACATTTAGATCATGGTCAATCTTTTGATAGTTGTAAGGCTGCTATTGATGCAGGATTTACTTCTGTAATGATTGATGCATCTAGATTAGAATTAGAAGAAAATGTTAGAACTACTAAAGAAGTAGTTGATTATGCTCATGCTAGAGGAGTTTCAGTAGAAGCTGAAGTAGGACATATTGGTGGGACTGAAGATAATATTACTTCAACTGAGACAAATGCTACTTTAGATGAATGTAAGGCAATTTATGAAGGAACTGGTATTGATGCTTTAGCGCCAGCATTAGGTAGTGTTCATGGATTATATAAAGGAGAACCAAATTTAGACTTTGAAAGAATGGCATTAATAAATAATGAATTGCCAATTCCACTAGTATTACATGGAGGTAGCGGTATTCCTGATGATAAGATAGCTAAAGCTATTGAATGTGGAACTTCAAAGATAAATGTTAATACAGAATTACAAATAGCTTGGACTGCTGCGGTTAGAGAATTCCTAAAGAATGATAATGAGTCTTATGATCCAAGAAAAGTAATTGGTAGTGGAGAAAAAGCTATTAAGGAGAAAGTTGCAGAAAAAGTTAAACTATTTGGAACAAGACTATAACAGGAGGTTTATATGAAAGTAATAGAAATTGAGGGAGCAAGAGAGTTAAATGGTTCAATTAGAATCAGTGGTGCTAAAAATGCCACAGTTGCTTTAATACCAGCTGCTATTTTAACTGATGAAGAAGCTACTATTTGCAATGTACCAGAGATAACAGATACAGATGCATTATGTGATATTTTGAAGCAATTAAAAGTAAAAGTTAATCGTTCAACTGAAAGTTTAGTTATTAACCCTCAAGATATGGAAAATGTTGAAATAGAAGAAGAATATTCTAAAAAATTAAGAGCTTCTTACTATTTTATGGGAGCTTTACTTGGTAAATTTAAAAAAGCAGTAATGTATTTTCCAGGAGGATGTTCTATTGGAGCTAGACCAATTGATTTACATTTAAAAGGATTTGAAGCTCTAGGAGCTAAAGTTACAAATGAAAAAAACAAATATATAGTAGAAGCTGAAGAATTACATGGAGCTAATATTTATTTAGATATAGCTTCAGTAGGAGCAACAATTAATATTATGTTAGCAGCTGTTAAAGCGAAAGGAACTACTACAATTGATAATGCTGCTAAAGAACCTGAAATAGTAAATGTAGCTACATTCTTAAATTTGATGGGGGCTAAAATTACTGGTGCAGGTACTTCAACCATTAAAATTGAAGGAGTAGAAAAGTTAGGAAAGTGTTTCCATGAAGTTATTCCAGATCGTATAGAAGCAGGTACTTATATAATTATTGCAGCTTTATGTGGAAAGAATTTAAAAGTAGATAATGTTATTCCTGAACATGTTGATTCATTGCTTAGAAAACTAGAAGAAATGGGTATTGAGTTAGAAATAGGAACTGATTATGTTATTGTTTTAAACTCTCCTAAAGAATTAAAACCAACTAATATTAAAACAGCTGTTTATCCTGGTTTTGCAACAGACTTGCAACAACCATTTACTGTTTTATTAACTAAAGCTAATGGAAAATCAAAAGTAGAAGAAACAATTTGGGAAAATAGATTTATGCATATCCCATACTTAAATAAATTAGGAGCAGATATTACAGTTAAAAATAGAACTGCTACTGTAGTAGGGCCTACAGATTTAAAAGGTACAGAAGTAGTAGCTACTGATTTAAGAGCAGGAGCTGCCATGGTAGCTGCGGCATTACTTGCTGAAGGAAAAACAACTATTACTAATGCGGAACATATTTTAAGAGGATATGAGCAAATAGTTGAAAAGTTAAAAGCAGTAGGAGCTAAAATAGTAATTAAAGAGATATAAATATTCGAAAAAACTTGAAAAATTAAAGATTATTTGATATATTAATTACGCGTTTATTAACTATGGCAAAAAAATTTGTCATGGCGGAAGGAGAGATAATATGAAAAAAGATATACATCCAGAAGTAGTAGATTGTACTGTAACATGTGCTTGTGGAGAAACATTTACTTGTAAATCAACAAAACCAGAAATCAATGTTGAAATTTGTTCTAAATGTCATCCTTTCTATACAGGAAAACAAAGTAGAGCATCACGTGCTGGTAGAGTGGATAAGTTTAATAAAAAATATGGATTTACAAAGAAAGAAGACTAAAAAAGTCTTTTTTTTTGTTCTTAATATTCTTTACAAAAATATATACATAAGATATAATTTAAGATAGGTGAGAGTATGAAAAACAAAGGATTTACAATGATCGAACTTTTAGCTGCAATAGTGATACTAGGAATTTTAAGCGTAATTGCAATCGCTAGTGTTTCACATGTTAGAAATAATGCAGATAAAGAAGACAAAGAAATGTATGAAAACACGTTAAAAATGGCTGCAGAAAGCTATATGCAAGCTAATAAAAGCGCTTTACCAAAAAACGTTGGTGGAAAAGTAACATTAACTGCGGAATTTTTAGCTGAAAAGAAATATCTTAAAGAAGATAGAGGAGGATATGTTGTTGTTTCTAAAGAAACAAATACTCATTATAAGTATGAAGTAAATGGTGATGGTGAACCACCTGAAGAGACAGAATGTACTCCAAAACCTTCAGAACCTCAAATATATTTTACGGATAGTAGTCTACAAGAAATAAGTAGTGATATATTGTTAAATAATTTTAGAGAAGCAACACTATTTATAAAAATAAGTGGTGGGGAAGATGAAAATGGAGAAGACCTTAAAATTTTAAGTTATAATTATTCAATTTATGTTAAAACTGAAGGGGAACCAGATTTACATGAAGCATATAATTCTGGAGCTTTAAATGGTAATGGTGAGGAATATATAACTGTTACTAGACCAATTAGTGAATATATAGATGTTACAACTGCTACCTATATTAGTGCAAGAGTAGAAGTTACTAATGAAAAAGGTTGTATGATTGAAAAATCACCTTCTCAAGGAACATTAAAAGATCCTGATAATCCTAAATGTACTAATAAAAAAGTTGGAGAATCAGATACATGGATTAATAAAGATAGTCCAGAAAAGAGTAGAACTATAACTGTTACTTGTGATGATGGTAATGGAAGTGGTTGTATAAGACCAACATTTGCTAGAACATGGCCAAATACTCATCAACCAGATGCTGAATATGGATATATTCAAGTTCAGGATAATGCAGGAAATTTTAACTTGCAAGGAAGTCTATTAGATGAATATAGTATTTGTGACTTAGATCCTACACCAGATAGTTGTCGTGTAAAAGTTAATGTAGATAAAACTCTACCTACAATAAATGTTCTAGGAGCTTATAAATCAACTGCAGATGGAAAACAGGAAAATACAACAAATACTTATTCTAAAGGAACTTTGGTAATTAATGATGATACTTCATCTAGAACCGGAACTATAGAAACTAGTGAATATGATAACTTAATTGGTGGTTGGATGAATAATGCTAGATATCCAAATGGAGTAATTTATAAAATAGAAATATCAGATAATATTCACTTAGATAGTTGGAAATGGGAAACTAATGTACCATATGTTACTAATCCTAATACTGATGTGTATGGCACATTAGGTACAGGAACTGCTTATGATAGATATGCCTCTACCGTTTCAACAGAAGAATGGAAGGGAAACTGTGGAACTAAGAAGAAAGTAATTTTAGTTGGATTCAATAAAGAAGGAAGAAGACAAGGATTATTAACAGTTAAAGATAAAGCAGGAAACACAGTTACATTGAGAATAAAAGCTAATATTGATAAAACTCCGCCAAAGACACCTAAAGTAGAATATAGTAACTATACACCAACTGCAGGTGGTAACTGGTCAAAAGTTCAATTTGCTTCTGCTACTGTTATAAGTGACAACAATAAGAAAGATAGAGGAGCAGATTTATGGGATCAAACTTTAGATGAAGACTTGTCTGGATGGAATCGTTTTGAACATACTATCGATGCAAAATATGATTCATCAAAAAGTGTTACAAACAAAAATGGAGGATCAATATTATTTAATACAGATTTGGAAGGAAAAAATGAAATATCATTTAGAACAGTTGATAATGCTGGTAATATATCAACTCCTTCAGATGTAACAAAGGTATGGGTAGATTATACATTGCCTAAATGTAATGTAGTAAAAACTGCACCAGGAGAAAATTCTGCTGGATGGATAGGACTTGATTCATCTGGAAATCAAGAAACAGTTACAGTTACAGCCACTTGTGAAGAGACTGCATCAAATAAAAATAGTGGATGTACAGGAAGAACTACTTTCTCTACAATATATGGAAGTCCATCCAATGGAACTTATAACAAAGAATTATATGTTAGTAATGCTGGAGCTGATGGACTAGGAGCTGGAGGTTCTGTTAAAGATTTGGCTGGAAATGTACGAACTTGTGCAGCTAATAAAACAGTTCACTCAGATTATAAAAAACCAACTTGCTATATAGGTGGACAAAGTAGCAGTTGGCGTAGAAAAGGAACAACTATAACTCGTGAATGCCGTGATTCTGCAAGTAGTGTAAAAAATAGTGGTTGTAAAAAAACTGTTTACTTTTCTGAATCATTTGCTCAATCAGGGCATACTTATAAAACTAAAGACTATGGTGCCCTTAATATTTATGATAATGCAGATAATGTACGAACTTGTGCTGCTTTCACTGCTCAAATCTATGTTGATTTGCAAAAACCAAGTTGTAGTAAAGATAAATCACATCAAAATACTACAGATGGAGTAACGGTAAAATATAGTTGTGGTGATCATGGGGGATCAGGAGTAGTATCTTGTCCAGGTGGAAGTGATCATAAGGATACAGGATTAAAGAAAGATAAGAGTTATACGGTCAAAGATAATGTTGGTAATTCTATGACATGTACAGTAAATATAACGGCATACAAACAATATAAATATATTAAGAAGAATGTTGCTGCTACTTGTACAAATACTTGCTGCGGTAAAAAGAAGAAAAAATGGAAAGAAGGCACAAGTTGTACGTGGTGTGGTATGTCATCAAGTACGTCAAGGAAATGTACTACTAAAGCAAGTTATACAGCATGCAAGAAGAGTGGCTGTACTATTTGTGGTAAATATGCAGATAGTTGTTGGTGTTGTTGTTCAGTAACAGTAAATAAGTGTAAAAAGTGTAGGGACGAACATTTTGGAGCGCGTAGTGTTAAGTGTACTGATGTTGGCTGTTGTGGATATGCATGTGGCTCACAATGGACAGGTTGGGGTGCAGCAAGCACAGGATGTAGTTCAACTTATAGATGGCTATATAAATAATATAAAGAAACAGGTTTCTGTTTCTTTTTATTTGGTTTATGTTATAATTTAGATGGGTGGTAAAATGAAGATAGGTATTGCTAATGATCATAGAGGATATAAATTAAAAGAGTATTTAAAAAAAGAATTAGAAAAAGAATATGAAGTAATTGATTTAGGGACTGATTATGAAGACTCAGTAGATTATCCTGATTACGCTTTTATGTTAGGAGAATTAATAAAAACTGGAGGAGCAGACTTTGGAGTAGCTATTTGTGGATCTGGTATAGGTATTAGTATTGCTTGTAACAAAGTAAAAGGAGTACGTTGTGCTAAAGTATCTAATAGTGAAGAAGCAAAATATACTAGAGAAGATAATGATTCAAATATAGTTGCTTTTGGAGAAAAAACGCCTAAAGAAGAAGCAGTAGAAATAGTAAAGACTTTTATTAATACACCGTTTTCTAATTTAGAAAAACATATGAGAAGAATCAATAAAATAACTGAGTACGAGGAAAATAGCAATGACAGGTAAATTCTTTTTATATATCGTAGTTACAGTATTAGTTATTTGGTCATTTGATTCAGTAAATATTAATAAAATATTTAAAAAAAATAAAGTTGTTCAAGCGACAGTATTCTATTTTCTATTAGGAGTATCACTAATTTATTTAGTAACTAATTTTATAATGGATTTGTTTAATTCAATAAAGTTTATTTAAAAGAGAATTTTCTCTTTTTTTTATTATGTTTTATGTTAAAATAAGTGATGGAAGGACTGATAATATGCCAGCAAAAGATATAGGAATAGATTTGGGTACTGCTAATGTATTAATATATGTTAAAGGTAGGGGAGTAGTTTTAAATGAACCTAGTATTGTAGTTATTGATACTGAAAGTAAAAGTGTTATTGCTGTCGGTGAAGAAGCAAAAGAAATGTTAGGAAAAACACCAGAAAAAGTAAAGGCTATTAAACCTATGAAAGATGGGGTAATTGCCGACTTTGAATTAACCGAAATAATGCTAAATTCTTTTATCAAGAAAATTAAAGCTCGTAATCTGTTCTTTAGACCAAGAATTTTAATTTGTTGTCCTACTAATATTACACAAGTAGAAAAGAATGCTATTAGGGAAGCTGCTGAACAAACTGGAGCTAGAAAAGTTTATATAGAAGAAGAACCTAAAGTAGCTGCTATTGGAGCAGGAATGGATATTTCTAAACCTACTGCTAACATGGTACTAGATATTGGTGGAGGAACTACAGATATTGCTGTATTATCGCTAAATGGTATTGTAGCTTCATCATCGGTTAGAACTGCTGGTAATGCCCTAGATCAAGAAATTATTAAATATATTAAAGAAAAATATAAATTATTAATAGGAGAAAAAACAGCTGAAGATATTAAGATTAATTTTGCGAATGTTTATAAACCAAGTAAAAAAGAAAAGTTAGAAGTAAAAGGAAGAGATTTACTTACAGGACTTCCAAAAGCTATTGAAATAACTCAGGATGAAACTAAAGTAGCAATGGAAGAAGGAATCAAAAAAATAGTTAAAGAATGCAAAAATGTTTTAGAGAAGACTCCACCAGAATTATCCGCAGACATTGTGGAAAAAGGTGTAATTCTAACAGGCGGAGGGTCATTACTAACAGGATTAATTGAAGTGCTAGAAGAAGAATTAACAATACCTGTATTAATAGCAGAAACACCACTTACTTGTGTAGCTGAAGGAACAGGAATATTACTAAACAACATAAAATTATTAGAAGAAAACCAATAAAAATTGGTTTTTTTTTTCTTATTTTGATATAATTTTATTAGAAAGAAGTGAAATACTATGAAATTACAAATATTAGCAGCTTCTAAGATAGTTTTAATTACTTTTTTGTTTTCAGCTGCTATCATGTTCTTAATGAAAAAAATTGCCAATCATATAGGAGCTTTAGATGTACCTAGAACTGAAGAAGGTCATAGACATATTCATAAAAAAATAACTCCTAAATTAGGAGCTTTAGGAATATTCTTATCTTTTCTATTAGGATATATGCTTTTTGGAGAACAAAGTATTAGAATGAATTCAATCTTGATAGGTAGTTTTATTATCATTCTAACAGGTATTATTGATGATATTAGATCAATCAGAGCTTTATATAAATTACTAGGACATTTAGCAGCTGCAATGGTAATAGTTTTCTATGGTGGAATATTATTAAATAATATTACTGCTTTTGGATTTTCTTTTGATTTCGGTATTTTGGCTTATCCAATTACAATTTTATTTATTGTAGCGTGTACTAATATAATTAACTTAATCGATGGCCTTGATGGACTAAGTGGTGGAATATGTACTATTTTCTTTATTACTATTGCCATTATTGGATTCTATCAAGGAAGAGCAGGAAGTTTAGTTATGGTTTTAACATTAATTATGTTAGGAGCTACTTTAGGTTTCTTAGTACATAATTTTTATCCAGCTAAGATATTTGCTGGTGACTGTGTAACATTCTTAGGCTTTATTATTGCTGTAATAACATTGTTAGAGTTTAAAGGACCGGCTTTAATATCGTTCTTCGTGCCAGTAACAATCCTAGGAATACCAATATTAGATACATTATTTGCTATTATTAGAAGATTATTAAAAGGACAACCGCCGTTTAAAGCAGATAAAGAACATTTACATCATCAATTATTAGGAATGAATTTCTCACAGAGAACTACAGTTTTAATAATTTATGCAATTAATATTCTTTTCGCAGCGGCATCAATTTTCTATACATTAAAGGATCCAATTATTGGGCAAATTCTATATATTATAATCTTTATCATAGTTATTTGGTTTGTACTTCATACTACTATTATTTATGATAAAAGTAATATCAAAAAGAAAAGATTATTTCATAAAAATTAAGAACACAAAGGTGTTCTTTTAATTTACAAAAAATAATGATATTCTAATAATAGATGTGTGAATATAATTTAAGTCTTATATTATATTGCGTATCTCAAAAAGGAGATAGGTAAAGTGCTAATAATAAGGATTATTGGTCTTGTATTTATAGTGCTAATATATACTAATTATAGAAATAAATATAATAGATTATCGCAAGAATATAATATGTTACTTGTTGATATTCAAAAATTTGGAGAATGGATAGAAAGAGAACAATTTATTAGACATGAATATAAGAATCAATTAGCAGTATTATTTGAATTATCAAATGAAAAAGAAGTAAAAACTAAAATTAAAGAGATAATAAATGAAAACATTAGTATTAATAATGAGATAGTTATAAAACTAAAAGATTTCCCTAAAGGAGCCTTAAAAGGAATTATCTATTATAAAACTATTGTTGCTCAAAAAAATAAAATTAATGTTGAAATATCTATAAATATTAATGATAAAAGCATAATAGAAAAGCTTAATAATAGGCAAATATCTATTTTAACTAAAGTCATAGGAATAATATATGATAATGCTATAGATGCAGCTAAAATAAGCAGAAAGAAAAATATTGTTCTAGAAATATATGAATTAAAAGATAAAGTTAATATAGTTATATCCAATACTTTTAAAAGAAGTAGTATAGTTAATAATAGATTTGAAAAAGGAATAACAACTAAGGGGAAAAATCATGGTATAGGACTTTATTTTTTGAAAAAAATTATTGATAGAAATAGATGGTTAGAGGAAAAACAAGAAATAATAGATAATTATTATATTGAAACAATTACTATCTATAAAAAGTAGTTTTTTTAATATTGTTGTGCTATACTATGAGTATAAAGGAGGGATAGTATGGAAATTATTATTCATGGAGATAAGATCAAAGTTACTAAAGCTATGAGTGAATATATTGAAGAGAAATTAGAAAAATTAGATAAATATCTAGAAAATAGCGAAAATGTTCGCGCAAACGTCATAGTTAAAGTAAAAGGTCACGAGCAAACTGTAGAAATTACCATACCATTGAAAACAATTATTTTAAGATCAGAAGAAACTAGAGAGGACTTTTATGCATCAGTTGATAAGACAATTGATAAGCTTGAAAGACAAATCAGAAAGAATAAGACTAGATTAATGGCTAGACAATCTAAGCCTAGCTATGATTTTAACTTTGCATCAATTGATTTTGATGATGAAAAAGATAAAGAAGAACATAAAATAGTAAAAAGAAAGAGTGTAGAAGTAAAACCAATGAGTGAAGAAGAAGCTATTCTTCAAATGGAATTACTAGGGCACGAATTCTTTATGTTTAAAGATGCTGATACAGATAACTTTGCTGTAATATATAAAAGAAAAGATGAGAATTACGGAATTATCGAATCAGAATAATTAATAAAAAGAGAATAATACTTTAAATTCTCTTTTTTTTTTGATAAAATATGTATTTGAAGGAGATGATACATATGAGTATATTAAAAGTATTTGATCATGAGTATCGTGAATTAAAAAGATTTAGAAAAATTGCTGATAAAGTAATGGCTTTAGATGAAGAATATTCTAAATTAACTGATACAGAGTTACAAAATAAAACAGAAGAGTTTAAAGATAGATTAAAAAACGGTGAAACACTAGATGATATATTAGTAGAAGCTTTTGCTACTGCTAGAGAGGCAGCATTTCGTGTTATAGGTGAGAAACATTTTTATGTACAGATTTTAGGTGGTTTAGCAATCCATTATGGTAATATTGCTGAGATGAAGACTGGTGAAGGAAAAACATTAACTTCAGTTTTACCAGCTTATTTAAATGCTTTAACTGGTGATGGAGTACATATTATTACAGTTAATGAATACTTAGCTGGACGTGATGCTGAGTGGATGGGAGGAATTCATAAATTCCTAGGTTTAACAGTAGGAGTTAATACTAGAGAAATGAATTCAGAAGAGAAACAGGAAGCTTATAATTGTGATATCTTATACTCTACTAATAATGAAATAGGATTTGACTATTTAAGAGATAACATGGTTGTGAGAAAAGAAGACAGAGTTCAAAGACCATTAAACTTTGCTATTATTGATGAGGTTGACTCGGTATTAATTGATGAAGCTAGAACACCATTAATTATTTCTGGTGGAGAATTAGCTAATTCTAATTTATATATTCAAGCAGATAGATATGCTAAAGGATTAAAAGAAGATAAAGATTATATTTATGATGAAAAGACTAAAAGTGTTAATTTAACTGATAGTGGTTCTAGTAAAGCAGAAAGTATGTTTCATATTAATAATTTATATGATATTGAAAATGCTAAGTTATTACATTTTATTAATCAAGCATTAAGGGCTAATTATTCTATGAGAAGAGATGTAGATTATGTAGTTCAAGATGATGAAATAGTTATAGTAGATCAATTTACTGGACGTTTAATGAAAGGTAGAGCTTATTCAGAGGGATTACACCAAGCAATAGAAGCTAAAGAAGGAGTAACTATTGAAGAAGAAACTAAAACAATGGCTACTATTACTTTCCAAAACTTATTCAGAATGTATAAGAAATTATCTGGTATGACAGGTACTGCTAAAACAGAAGAAGAAGAATTTAGAAATATTTATAATATGTATGTTGTAGAAATACCAACTAATATGCCAGTAGTAAGAATTGATGCTCCAGATTTAGTATTTGCTAGTAAAGAAGCTAAATATAAGGCAATCATTAATTTCGTAAAAGAAAGATATGAAAAAGGGCAACCAGTACTTATTGGTACAATTGCTATTGAAACAAGCGAATTAATAAGTGATTTATTAAAGAAAGCAAAAATACCACATGAAATATTAAATGCTAAGAATCATGAAAGAGAAGCAGAAATTATTTCCAAGATTGGTTTAAATAAATCAGTAACTATTGCTACTAATATGGCTGGTCGTGGTACAGATATTAAATTATCAGATGAAACAAGAGCTTTAGGTGGATTATGTGTAGTAGGTACTGAAAGACATGAATCTCGTCGTATTGATAATCAGTTACGTGGACGTTCTGGTCGTCAAGGAGATCCTGGATATACACAATTCTTTGTCTCAATGAAAGATGATTTAATGGTAAGATTTGGTTCTGATAGAATTGGTACAATGATGGAAAACATGGGATTTGGTGATAATTCTATTCAATCTAAGACATTTACTAAATCAGTTGGAACTGCTCAAAAAAGAGTTGAAGGAAATAACTTTGATATTCGTAAAAACTTACTACAATATGACGATGTAATGAATAATCAAAGAGAGATTATTTATGATAAAAGAAATAAAATTTTAGATAATGAATCTATTCATGAAATGATTTTATCTACATTTAGACATCACATTGAAGATTTAGTTAATTCTCATTTAGCACCAGAAGGATTCTTAACTGAAGAAGATCATGAAGAAATAAGAGAATTTGCCAATGAAAACTTATTGAGAAAAGACCTTAAAAAAGCTGATATTGCTGGTTTAGAAGCGCCTGAGTTAATAGATTTCTTATCAAAAAGAGTAATAGATGAATATGAAAAGAAATTGGAAGATATTCCAAGAGAAGTAACAGATGAATTTGAAAAAGTAATTACTCTTCAAGTATTAGATAATTATTGGACTGAACATATCAATACAATGTCTCATTTAAGAGAAGGTATTCATTTGAGAGGATATGCTCAAGAAGATCCATTAAGAGCTTATACTATGGAAGGTTTTGATATGTTTGATGCTATGTTACAAAAAGTTGATAAAGATGTATCAATTATGTTATTAAAAGCAGAAATAAGACAAAACTTAGAAAGACAAGAAAACAAAACTAAAATGATAACAAATGATTCAGAAGAAACACCTATCAAAAGAAAGCCTAAAAGAGTACAAAAGATAGGTAGAAATGATCCTTGTCCATGTGG
>JAFRIS010000018.1 GCA_017432665.1 Bacilli bacterium | reverse complement strand
TGATATGATCGAAGATCAATTACCTGAAAGACGTTTAGATATTAGAATGAAGAATTCTAGTGAAGATGAGGATAAGAGAATTATTACTATTACTCCTCATGGCACAAAATATGAAGACTTATGTGAGGCGGTTCTATGAGATATTTATACATAGATACTTCCTCAAGTTTTTTATATACAGCTATAGTTGAAGATAATAAAGTTTTAAGTGAGATTAGAGAAGAATTTGAACAAAGTTTATCAAAAATGGCTCTTCCTAGAATAGTTTCAATGTTTGAAAAAAACAAATTAAAGCCAGTTGATATTGATAAAATTATAGTGGTAAATGGACCTGGTAGTTTTACTGGAATTAGAATAGGTTTAACTATTGCGAAAGTATATGCTTGGAGTCTAGATATTCCTATAACTACAATCCTTTCTCTAGAGGCAATGGCAATATCTAGTTCTACAGAGATAATTCATGTACCTATGATTAATGCAAGAAGAGGTTATGTATTTACTGCGATATATGATTCTAGTTATAATGCAATATTAAAACCATGTCATATACCTCTAGTAGAATTACAAAAGAAGTTGGAAAGTTTTAAAGATTATGAATTAATATCTAATGATGAATTTGAAGATATTAATAATATTAATTTATATAGTCCAGATTTCTTAAAAATAGTTAATAAATTTAAGGATAAAAAAGAAAAAAATCCACATCTAGTAAATCCAGAGTATTTAAAACTAACTGAGGCAGAAGAGAAGAAACATGATTAATGAATTAAAAGATATAAATGAAATAGATAATTCATTTATAAATAAAGATTATTTAGAAAATGAATTAAATAATAATCCGTATGCTAAAGTATTATTATTAAAAGAAGATAATAAAGTAATAGGTTATATCTACTATAGTGATATCTATGAAAGAGCAGAGATTAATCAATTTGAAATAGATAAAGATCATAGAAATAAAGGTAATGGTAATTTACTTCTACAAGTAATGATTAATAAAGTTCATAAAGATATTACTTTAGAAGTAAGAGAAGATAATACTTATGCAATTAAAGTATATGAGAAAAATGGATTTATAAAAACAGCTACTCGTAAAGGTTATTATAATGGAGTAGATGGAATATTAATGGAAAGAAAAGACTCTTCAAAATAAGAGTCTTTTATGTTAAAATATAAATGAATTGTGGTGATGGCTATGAAAGATACATACATATTAGGAATAGAAAGTAGTTGTGACGAAACTAGTGTATCTATTGTTAAAAATGGTACTGAAGAAGTCGCAACTATTATTTCTTCACAAATAGAAATTCATAAAGATTATGGTGGAGTAGTCCCAGAAATTGCATCTCGTGAACATGTTAAAAATATTACAATAGTCTTAGAAGAATGCTTAGAAAAAGCTAAGATGACTATCGATGATATAGATGCAATTGCGATTACTTATGGACCTGGTTTAATAGGCTCATTACTTGTAGGATTAGAAGCTGCCAAGACACTTGCTTTTGTTTATAATAAGCCATTAATTCCAATACATCATATCGCAGGACATATCTATGCAAATAGTTTAGTAAAAGAGATGAAATTCCCATTACTTGCAGTAGTAGTAAGTGGTGGACATACTGAATTAATTGAAATGAAAGATCATTATAGATTTGAAAAACTAGGTGGAACATTAGATGATGCGATAGGTGAATGCTATGATAAAGTAGCTAGAGTAATGGATTTAGAGTATCCAGGAGGACCTAAAGTAGATAAGTTAGCTCTTGAAGGAGAAAAAACTTATAAATTACCAGTTCCATTAAAAGATGATAGTTATAATTTCTCGTTCAGTGGACTAAAGAGTGCAGTAATAAACTTAGTTCATAACGAAGAACAAAGAGGTAATAAAATAAATAAAGCTGATTTAGCTGCTTCATTTCAAGATGTGGCAGTAACATCTATTATTAATAAAGTAAGAAAAGCAATAATTGATAGAAATATTAAATATGTAATAGTAGCAGGAGGAGTAGCTGCTAATAAAGGATTACGAACAGCTATGGAAGAACTAACTAAAGAATTAAATGTAGAATTATCAATACCACCAATGAAGTATTGTACTGATAATGCTACTATGATAGCTGCTGCTGGATACTTCGCTTATAAAGATGGTAGAAAAGCGGATTTAACATTAAATTCTAAGTCTCAAGACACACTAAAATAGTGTGTCTTTTATTTACAATAAGAAAAAAAAATAATATAATGATAATAGGCAGAATAGGTGATAATATGTTCAACAGGAAGTTTTCATCTAATATACGTAGAAGAAAAAGAATGATTACAAGCACTATCATTCTTTTGGTAGTGTTCTTATCTGTTGGTTATTCTGTATTTTCTACCAACCTAGGAATAAATGGAACACTTAATGTATCAAAATATGATCAAACTCTATATGGAGTATTAGAAAAAGCAGCAAAGAAAGGTACATATGCAATAGAATATACAGGTGCACATCAAGATTCAATGGCAGGAGTAGGAACAGAGAAGATATATCATTGGTATGCACCAACTGGTACAGCTGGTAATACTTTAGCAAATGAAATATTAGATAAAAATAATGTTATATTTGCAAATCATTGTTGGCAAATGATAAGAACAACAGATACTGGTGGAGTAAAAATGGTTTATAATGGAGAACCAGAAAATAATCAATGCTTAAATACAAGAGGTAATCATGTAGGATATGCAGCAAGAACAACACAATCAATGTCAACAACCTACTATTATGGAACAAGTTACACATATGACTCAACAAATAATGTATTCTCACTAGACGGAACAATTACAACAGGAACAATTCAAACCGGACAATATACCTGCAAACAAACAACAAGAACTGGAACCTGTGCAACCATATACTTAGTAGACACATTATCAAGTGAGACAACATACAATGTTTTATCATTAAAGGGTAATTCTGATTATTCACAATTTGGAACATTACCATTCAATAAAAATTCTACTTCACCAGCTTATGTAGGGTACATGTATAATACAGCTTATACAGTAAAAAGTAAGTTACAAACCTATGATATTTCAAGTGGTTATGGGACAATAAATACAAGTTACTACTATTCAGATACAATAGATTATGGAAATCAACATGCAAATAATTATACATTAACTAATCCAGTATTAATCTCAACATTATCAGATTATAGTACATTGCTAGGCAAATATTTAGTAACTAGTAGTGGTACATACGCAACAACAGCACGATATGTAGTAGCAGTAAGTGGTACAACAATCTATTATAAAACTCTAACAGGAGGAGATTTAAATACATCTTTAACAATAGGAGATACTTATACAGAGAGTGGAGGTGTATATACTTTATCAGGAAATGTTACAAATGTACCATATATAACTTGGTACAATACAACTGATTTTAGTATTTATAAAGGAAAATATGTCTGTGATGGAAATAATACAAGTTGTACAATTTTAAGACACATAAGAAATGATAGTAATCCTTCTAAAAATAATTATTACTATTTTGATACAAATAATACATATTCATATTCAGAAAGCGTAAGCTACAGTGGAGGAACATATACTTTAACAGGAGATATAAAAACATTTTGGGATTTATATGATAGTACAAATCAAGGATATCTACCAACACACCATTATACGTGTTTAGAAAATGGTACAAGTTGTACAACGGTAGGATATTTCATTTATATGAACAATATTTACATATATTATGCGCAATTAAGTAATGTAGCAGATGTATCAACAGCACTAACAAATATGTTAAGTGCTGATAATGTAAACCAAATTAATTCAACGATAAAAACTGGAATAGATGCGTGGTATAAGAGATACATGACAGAATATACTAGTATGCTCGAAGATACAATATTTTGTAATGACAGAAGTATAAGTACAATGGGAGGATGGAATCCAGATGGAGGAAGTATAAAAGAATTTTTACAATTCAAAAATTATAGTTCAAATAGTAGTTTAAGTTGTACAAATACAACAGATAAATTTAGTATGTCAAATACAAAAGCTCAATTAACATATCCAGTAGGATTACTATCATATCCAGAAACATATATATTAAAAAATAATAATATCCGAAAAACAGGTCAATATTACTGGCTTGTTTCGCCTGCCCACTTCCTAGGTAGCGAAGCTTCTGAGAATCGTGTAGGCACGACAGGTAGCTATAATAGCTACAATGTTACTGACAACACCAGTGGCGTCCGTCCTGCAGTTTCTTTGAAACCAGGTACTGAATATATATCTGGTACAGGTAGTATGGCTGATCCTTATGTAGTTCAATAAAAAAAATCTAGAGAAAAACTCTAGATTTTTGTAAACAAGAGATTACCGGTTGAATTTATAAGGCAATTGTTTTTTAGAATATCTATTAAAATAATTGTTCTTTTCAACTTATAATGCTATAATTAAAAAGAATAGGGGAGGCTAGAACATGGTCAATCGTATAATGTTAAATGAAACTTCTTA
The DNA here is from genome assembly GCA_017432665.1 of Bacilli bacterium. Lineage (GTDB taxonomy): Bacteria > Bacillota_I > Bacilli_A > RF39 > UBA660 > UBA3789. The sequence goes on along the minus strand of JAFRIS010000018.1, from coordinate 163 downwards.
TTTTGGAAGAGGTTCAAGAGAAAAAGTAGCAGAAGAAATACTTAATAGAGGATATCAAAAGATATTAGTAGTAACTGATTATAATCTAATGGATAATGGATTAGTAAAGATGGTTACTGATATATTAGATAATAATGGAATTAATTATTGTACATATTTCCAT
>JAFRIS010000017.1 GCA_017432665.1 Bacilli bacterium | reverse complement strand
ATAGACGTGTTATTAACCGTAATAATCGTTTAAAGAAACTAATTGATTTAGGAGCTCCTGGTATCATTATTCAAAATGAAAAACGTATGCTTCAAGAAGCAGTAGATGCATTATTTGATAATGGTAGAAGAGGTAGAAGTGTTACAGGAGCAGGAAATAGACCGTTAAAGTCAATTTCATCTATGTTAAAAGGTAAACAAGGTCGTTTCCGTCAAAACTTATTAGGAAAACGTGTTGACTATTCAGGACGTTCAGTTATTGTAGTTGGTCCATCTTTAAAGATGTATCAATGTGGTATTCCTAAAGAAATGGCTCTTGAATTATTCAAACCACATGTAATTCATGGATTAGTAAGTAAAGATATTGCTCATAATATTAAAGCTGCTAAGAGATTAATTGATAATCAAGATCCAGTTGTATGGGATATCGTAGAAGAAGTTATTAAAGAACATCCAGTTATGCTTAACCGTGCACCGACTCTACATAGATTAGGTATTCAAGCATTTGAACCTGTATTAGTTGGTGGTAAAGCAATTAGACTACATCCGTTAGTATGTCCAGCATTCAATGCTGACTTCGATGGAGACCAAATGGCTGTTCACGTTCCACTTTCTGAAGAAGCTCAAGCTGAAGCTAGAATGTTAATGTTAGGTTCAAATAATATCTTACATCCAAAGAGTGGAGATCCGATCGTTACTCCTTCACAAGACATGGTTTTAGGTAACTACTATATAACTATGGAAAAAGCTGGTGAAGAAGGAGAAGGAAGAGTATTTAAAAATAGTAATGAAGCATTAATGGCTTATGAAAGAAGAGAGATTACTCTTCATACAAGAATTGCTATTCCTGTTAGTTCATTCAAATATAAATTATTTACTGAAGGACAAAAAGAAAAGTACTTAGTTACTACAGTAGGTAAGATTAAATTTAATGAGATTCTACCTGATACATTTGCCTTTATTAATGAACCAACAGATGAAAATATTTCTAATATTACTCCTAACAAATATTTCTTAGATAGAGGAGTTAATATTCCTGAAGCAATTAAAGAAATGGAATTAGTAAAACCATTTGCTAAAGGTACATTAGAGAAGATAATTGCTCAAGTATTTAAGAGATATAAAACTACTGAAACTTCTACAATGCTTGATAATTTAAAAGATTTAGGATTCAAATATTCTACAATTTCAGGTATTACTGTTAGTATGGCTGATATTGAAACAAGTAAGACTAAAGGACAAGTAGTAGAAGAAGCTCAAAAATTAGTTGATAAGATTAATAAACAATATAAAAGAGGTTTAATTACTGAAGAAGAAAGATTTAATAAAGTAATTGAAACATGGAATAATGCTACTGACCAAGTAAAAGAAGAGTTAGAAGGATTATCTAAGACTGATATTGATAACCCAATATTCATCATGATGAATTCTAAAGCTCGTGGTAATATTTCTAACTTTACTCAAGTTGCTGGTATGCGTGGTATCATGGCTAAGCCGGATGGTACTCCAGTTGAAATTCCAATTCTTTCAAACTTCATTGAGGGATTATCAGTTGCTGAATTCTTCTTATCTACACATGGTGCTCGTAAAGGGTCAGCAGATACTGCCTTAAAGACTGCCGATTCAGGATATTTAACAAGACGTTTAGTTGATGTTTCTCAAGATATGATAGTTAGAGAAGCTGATTGTGGTACTGATCAAGGCGTAGTTGTAAGAGACTTTATCAATGAACATACTGGAGCAATAATTGAATCCTTAAGAGATCGTATTGTTGGTAGATTTGCCAACAAGAAGATTGTTCATCCTGAAACTAAAGAAGTAATAGTAGATAAACTTCAAATGATTACTGAAATCTTAGCAGATAAGATTATTGAAGCAGGAATCAAAGAAGTAGAAATAAGAACAATTTTAACATGTAATACAGCTAATGGAGTATGCCAAAAATGTTATGGTAGAAACTTAGCTACAGGTAATTTAGTTGAAATTGGTGAAGCTGTAGGAGTTATGGCTGCTCAATCTATCGGTGAACCGGGTACTCAGTTAACAATGCGTACATTCCACTCTGGTGGAGTTGCCCATGGTGGTGATGCAGATATCACTCAAGGTCTTCCTCGTGTTCAAGAGTTATTTGAAGCACGTACTCCAAAAGCTAAAGCTACAATTGCTGAAATTGATGGAGAAATTACTAAGATTAAAGAAGATCATGGTAAATATAAGATTAGCATTACTAACAAAGTAGAAACAAAAGAACATGTTACTAACTATGGTGCTAAATTAAGTGTTGAAAAAGGATTTGAAGTACACTGTGGAGATAAATTAACTGAAGGTGCTATTTCACCTAAAGAATTATTAGCAGTAACTGACCCAATTACAACACAAGAATATATTCTAAAAGAAGTTCAATATACTTATCGTTCTCAAGGTGTTGATATTTCTGATAAACATATCGAAATTATTGCTCGTAGAATGATTAGTAAGATCAGAATAGTTGATGGAGGAGACACTAGATTCTTAACAGGAAGCTTAGTTAACTTCCGTGAATTTGCTGAAGGTAATAGAGAAGCAGTAATTAATGGTAAAAAGCCTGCTGTTGGTAGACCAATTTTATTAGGTATTACTAAGGCTGCATTAGAGACTGATTCATTCTTATCAGCTGCATCATTCCAAGAAACAACAAGAATCTTAACAGATGCTGCTATTAAAGGAAAAGTAGATAATCTTACTGGATTAAAAGAGAATGTTATCATTGGTAAATTAATCCCTGCTGGAACAGGAAGTAGAATTTATCGTGATGTAGAATTTGAATTAAAATCAGAGTTTATCGATGAAGAACCTTTAGAACAACTAGAAGATCAATTTATGGAATAGTAAAAGAGTGATATTTAATCACTCTTTTGTTTTTTATAGTGTCAAGGAATAAAAATAATTAGGATAAGTTGTTTACTTTTAAAGAAAACTTTATTAATATTAGAGTAGGTGATGACATGAAGAAATTTAACAATAAAGGTTGGGGTATGGATACCATGATTGGTTTTATGGTTGCTTTTCTTATATTTTTAATCATAATAGTCATATTAACCTACAAAGCAGGAGCTATGTAGTATAAAATCAACAAAAAAGTTGATTTTTTTGTTGACTTTAAGATACTAGAATGTTATATTATTAGTGCTGGTTAAATATCTTTGCAAATAAGCAAAGTTTTATTTAAAAGTTAAAATGATACACCTGGATATGTGTAAAGAAAGGAGATATATTTAATGCCTACAGTTAACCAATTAGTTCGTAAAAAACGTAAGGATAAAGTTAAAAAGAGTAAAGCACCAGTTCTTGGTGTAGGGTTAAATACTATTAAGAAGAGAACAACAGATACTAATTCTCCTCAAAAGCGTGGAGTTTGTACTCGTGTTGGTACTAAAACACCTAAGAAACCTAACTCTGCTTTACGTAAGTATGCTCGTGTTCGTTTATCAAATGGAAAAGAAGTTGATACTTATATTCCTGGAATCGGACATAATTTACAAGAGCACAGCGTAGTATTAATTCGTGGAGGACGTGTTAAGGACTTAATCGGAGTTCGTTATCACATTATCCGTGGAACTTTAGATACTGCTGGAGTTAAAGATCGTAAACAAGGTCGTAGCAAATACGGTGCAAAGAAAGCTAAGTAATTAAAATTTGAAGGGAGGATAATATAATGCGTAAGAGACGTGCTGTTAAAAGGGATGTTTTACCAGATCCTATATATAAATCAAAAATAGTTGCAAAACTAATTAATACAGTAATGTTAGATGGTAAAAAGGGAATTGCTCAATCAATCGTTTATGAAGCATTTGATACAGT
>JAFRIS010000016.1 GCA_017432665.1 Bacilli bacterium | reverse complement strand
TTAAGTAAGGAGGAGAATTATGAAATTTTTAAAATTAGATATTCAATTATTTGCTCACCACAAAGGGCAAGGATCAACATCTAATGGTCGTGATTCTGCAGGACGTAGACTTGGAGCTAAAGCAGCTGATGGTGAATTTATAACAGCTGGTTCAATTATATATCGTCAAAGAGGAACTAGAGTGTTCCCAGGAACAAATACTCGTCGTGGTAAGGATGATACAATTTATTCTACAATCGATGGAATTGTTAAATTTGAACGCTTAGGAAGAGATAGAAAGCAAGCTTCAGTTTATCCAGTTGGTGAATAGTTAAAAGGGCCATTAGGTCCTTTTTTATTTTAAAAAAATATGATAAGATTAGTTTAGGTGATTTAGATGGAAAATATGATTAAAGTGCATGATTCAGAGGGTAATGAATTTGAAGTAGAAGTGTTGGATATATTCACAGTAAAAGGCTATGAAGATAAAGAATACATTTTATATACTCAGAATGTAGAAGTAGATGAAGATAATATAGAAGTGTTTGTTTCCATTCTTAATAGAGAAGGAGATCATTTTGTATTAGATAGTATTGAAGATGCAGAAGAGTGGGAACTAGTTCAAAAAGCTGTAAATGAAGAGAGGGATACGGATGAATGAATCTAAAAAGATTGTTGGAGAATTAAAAGAAAAATCAAATAAAAGAAAAAATAGATATAACAAAATAAAAGGAATACGTATATTAAAAAGAAAACCATTAAATAGAATAGTTACAAATATGGAAAACAAAATAACAAAAGAAGAGAATCTTATAAAGACTTATGAAAAATGGATTGCTGATATTGAGGCAGTAACTCCACATAGTCCTAAAGAAAAACAAAGATTAGAAGATGCAACTAAGCTTGTTCAAAATGTTATTCAAAACTATTCAAAAGAAAAATCAATGGTTATACCAAGCAATATAACTAGTCGTGTTAATGATGCTATTAGTGGTGTAGTAGTAAGTAACGAAGATAATAACGGTGAAGAAGTTTATTCGGATGCTGCATATAAAAGCATTTATGGAGATAGAATAAAAGAGATTAAGCAAGAATTAAAAAGTCTAGAAAAAATGGAGAAATATGACTTAACTAATACTACTGCTAAGAGAATGGCAAATTTAAAAGCAGAATTAAAGTTCTTAGAGGACGAACAATCTAATTTGTTTAATAGAGAAATAGAAGACGCTGAAGTGAAAGAAAAACTTTCTGAATTAGATGAACAACATAATAAAAATGTTGATAGAAAAAAGACACTTGAAGAACAAAAAAAGCAATTGGAAGAAATGAAAAGCACATTAGCAAGTCGTAGGAATCGTAATAAAGTTTCTCGTGAAATAAAGAGAATTGATAAGAGATTAGCTGAGTTAAAAGCAAAAGATGTTCAATTATTAAATAATCAAAAGGCAATTATGTATCCAATACACAAAGCTAATTTAAAAAGACAAAGAATATTGGCTAAAGCCCAAGGTAAAATTAACTATTATACCGAAAAGAAAAAAGTTAATGACTCATTAATGGTAGGCCTTGATGAAAATAAAATCTTTGATCGTTTCAAAGCCAATATATATGAGTCAAGAAGTGAAAAGTATCGTCAAAAGATTGCACACGCTGAAGCAGTTCTTGCTGAATTAAAGAGTGATCCTAAAATTACATATAGAGGTGCTAATAGAATGGTTGTTCAAAAAGCTGCTGTTCGTACTGCAGGTACTGGAACTGCCGGTAAGGCTAAATAGGGGTTTCTATGTTTGTAGATGAGGTAGAAATAAAAGTAGAAGCTGGTAATGGTGGAGATGGTTGTACAGCTTTTAGAAGGGAAAAATATGTTGAAATGGGTGGACCATACGGTGGTAATGGTGGCCATGGAGCAGATATTATCTTTAAAGTTGATGAAGGTCTTCATACATTGCTTGATTTAAGATATCAAAAGACTATTAAAGGTAACAACGGTGAAAATGGTAAAGGAAAGAATCAACATGGTAAAGGAGCAGAACCATTAGTAGTAAAAGTACCTTTAGGAACAGTAATAACTGATTTAGATACAGGATTGATTTTAGCTGATTTATCACACAAAGATCAACAAGAAGTAATTGCTAAAGGTGGTCGTGGTGGTAGAGGTAATACTGCTTTTAAAACTCAAACTAATACAGCTCCAGACTATTCTGAAAAAGGTGAAGAAGGGGAGCATAAGACTTTAAAAGTAGAAGTTAAAATGTTAGCCGATGTTGGATTAGTAGGGTTACCAAGCGTTGGAAAAAGTACTATTATTTCCTGCGTATCAAAGTCTAAACCTAAAATTGCTGCTTATCACTTTACAACTTTAAATCCTAATTTAGGAGTAGTTAAGAGTAGTGATGGTCGTAGTTTTGTTATGGCTGATTTACCAGGACTAATTGAAGGGGCAAGTAAAGGTGATGGCTTAGGAGATAAATTCTTAAGACACATAGAAAGAACTAGAGTAATTGCTCATGTCATAGATATGGCAGGTAGCGAAATGCGTGATCCATATGAAGATTATTTAGTGATTAATAAAGAATTAGAAGCATTTAATGAAAAACTAATGAAAAAACCGATGATTATAATTGCTAATAAAATGGATCTACCAAATGCAAAAGAAAATTTACAAAAATTCAGAAAAAAAGTAGATTGTAAAATCTTTGAAGTAAGTGCTGCTACTAATACAGGATTACAAATAGTAATTGATTATCTAGCAGACTTATTAGATACTATCCCTAGTAATCCATTATACGATGAATCACAAATAGAAAGTCATGTATTATATAAGTTTAAGAAAGAGGAACCATTTACTATCACCAAAGAAGGTGATGGTCTATGGGCTATTTCTGGTAAAGAAGTAGAAAGAATCTTTAAAATGACTAAGTTTTCTAGTGATGAAGCTATTTATAGATTCGCTAAGAAATTAAGAAAAATGGGGATAGATGATAAATTAATAGAATTAGGAGCAAAAGAAGGAGATCAAGTAAGAATATTAGATTTCTACTTTGATTTTAAAGATTAGGTGATGTTATGCTAACGATATGTACATTTAATATTCAAAATGATTTTAATAAATATAAAAAAGATAAAAGAGATCAAATAATTGAATTATTAAAAGATAAAAAGATAGATATTTATAATCTTCAAGAAGTATATTCTAAGATTGATAAAGATATTACAAAGTCTTTAAATAAACTATCATATTCTATTTATGGTGCATATCGTTTTCTATTACCAAATCGTTTTAATGAAAGAACTCCAATTATTACTAATAAAAGAGTAATTAAGAACAAGACTTACCGTTTACCATTTCTACCATCTATAATGCGTAGAATTATAACTAAAGTAGAAATTGAAGATAATGGTAAGATTATTTCTATATATAATACTCATTTAGAAGTAAGAAAAGAAAAGGTAAAGGAAAGACAATTAAAAAGAATTATAAAATTACTAAAGAGGGATCCAAATCCAATTATTTTAACAGGTGATTTTAATTTAAAAACAAATAAAGAAATATTTAATAATTTTGTAGCTGAATTAAAAAAAATGGGAATAAAGCATATTGATATTTCTGATAAGACTTTAAAAATATCTAAGTATCATCGTGCGATAGATCATATTTTTATCTCAGATTGTTTTAAATTAATTAGTAAAGATAGAATTACTAATCTTAATACTAGTGATCACTATCCGGTTTTAGTAAAAGTTGATTATAAATAAGATGTTTATTTACAAGAAACTTTTTTTTATGATATATTTTTAATGTTAGGTGATTTTTATGGGAGATAGGTTGAATACAAATTATGATGAAATCGAAAGATTTGTCATAGAATATCATGATATATTTGATGAACATGAACGAAAACATTTATTAAATTATGCCCTTAGAGGTCACTCTAATGGTAAAATGATTCCAGATTTAGTAACTGAAGTTTATGACAAATTAAATATATTAGAAGATGAAAAAAATATTTATTTAGGATTTATGAATCTATTAGATAGTGAATTTAATTATCGTGATAGATATATTATTGAAGTAGGTGGAGGAGTTATACCTGGTTTGGCTAGAAGGATAGCTAATGAACAAATTACTGGTAAAATTAAAGTATATGATCCTAGACTAAGTAAATATGAAAGAAATAGTGAAAAATTAACACTAGTTAGAGAAAAGTTTTATTCTGAAACTCCAATTGGTAGTGCTAATTTATTGATAGGCTTTATGCCATGTGAAGCAACATATAATATTATTGATTCTGCGACACGTAATAATATTGATTTTATGATTGCTTTGTGTGAAGGTGGACCACATGGTGATGTCTATGACTATTTTGAAAGTGATAATGACTGGTTAAATGCTATGATATATATGGCAGAACGTGGAGTAGAAGATTACAATATGGGAACTCTAGAAAAAGCATATTTAAAAGAATATCATAATCCGTATCCAGTTATATATAATAAACGTAAATAGTAAAAGATTTTACAATAAGAATTGTATTTTCTTTTTTTTTATTATATAATTAACATGATAGAGGTGAATTGTTATGAAGGATATAAGTTTTTTAGAGAAAAATGGTGTTGATATTAAACAAAGTCTAGAATTGTTTGGAGATGCTCAAACATATAATGAAACAATAGGGGAGTTTTTAGTTGGCATTCATTCTAAAATTAATCAACTTATTGAAATGATGAATAATTCTGATATGAATAACTATGCCATTACTGTACATTCTCTAAAAAGTGATGCAAAGTATTTTGGTTTTAATACTTTGGCAGATTTAGCTCTTGAACATGAAACAAAGAGTAAAGCTGGAGACGTATCATATGTAACAGCACATATTAATGACTTAATAAATGAAACTAACAAAGCAATTGTATTAATTCAAGAATATATGAATAGTGATGAAACGGTTGAAAGTGCTAATGCTCCCGCAGCTGAAAGTACTGGAGAAGTTTATACTAATAAAACTATACTGGTTGTAGATGATTCTAATATCATTAGGAACTTCGTTAAAAGAATATTTAGTGAAGAATATAATGTTGGTACTGCAAAAGATGGAGAAGAAGCAATTGAAATTATAAAAGCTAATAAAGATAATGGTTTAATCATTACAATCTTACTTGACTTAAATATGCCAAAAGTAGATGGATTCGCAGTATTAGAGTTTATGAGACAAAATGGTATTTTAGGAGAAATTCCTGTTTCTATCATTTCAGGAGATTCTTCTAAAGAAACTATTGATAGGGCATTCACTTATGATATAGTTGATATGTTAGAAAAACCATTTACTGAACAAAGTGTTAAAATGATCATTGAAAAAACTATGCTATATAAAGATGCACAATAATTACAAGTTGTTACCAACTTGTTTTTTTTGTATAATATGATGCATCAAGGGAATGGCTAAGGAAGCGTAAAATAACTTATAAAAAAAGACTAAAGTAATTTTAGTCTTTTATTTTAATATATCACCAACTTTATATTCTTTCGCACATCCAATGGGTAAATAATAAATATTAGTCGCAGAAAAGTCAAAAATTAATTTTTCGGATCTCACATCTTCACATAGTTTTGTAATTCTATTCTTAGGATCAGTAAAGCAGATATCAACTTTTTGAACAAAAAAATAAGTATTAGCAATTTTCTTATTTGGTATTTTTATTATATAATCAAGTGGTTCAAAGACAAATTTTAGAGATTTAAACCTTGATTTAAAATTAGTCAGTTCTCTAACCTCATATGTCTTTTTATTAATTTTTAGGTTCATATTATCACCTAGTTAAATTATAACATAAATAATTGTTTAAAAGTAATCAAAGATGTGATAAAATAATAACGAAGAAGAGGAGGTATTAATATGAGTGGACATTCAAAGTGGGCTACAATTCATAGAAAGAAAGGTTTACTAGATGCTGCTAGAGGAAAAATGTTTCAAAAGTTAACAAAAGAAATAATGGTCGCAGCTAAAAGTGGTAGTCCTGATCCTAATCAAAATGCTGCTTTAAGACTAGCTGTTGATAAAGCAAAAGCTCAAAATATGCCTAAAGATAACATTCAAAAAGCAATTGATAAGGCTGTAGGTTCTGCAGATGCTGCTAATTATGAAAACTTAAGATATGAAGGTTATGGTCATGGTGGAGTAGCATTTATGGTAGATTGTTTAACAGATAATCGTAATCGTACTGCTTCTGCTGTTAGAAGTGCTTTTACAAAAGCTGGAGGTAATTTAGGAACCGATGGTTCAGTAAGCTATATGTTTGAAAGAAGAGGTTCTATTGTTATACCTTCTGAATATGATGAAGATACTATGATGATGGTTGCATTAGATGCCGGAGCACTTGATTTTGAGAAAGTAGAGGATAGTTATATGATTACTACTGATCAAAATAGTTTTACCGCAGTAAGGGATGCTTTAGAAGAAAATGATGTAAAAGAATTCTTAGAATGTGAACTTACTTATGTACCAAATATGGAAGTAGAACTAGATGAAGAAGGCCAAGAGAAAGTTATGAAACTAGTAGATGCGCTTGAAGATTTAGATGATGTACAAGATGTTTATTATAATTTAAAAGAAAAATAAAAGAGGTTCTTATGAGTACTAAGAGATTAAATGAAATAAATAAAGAATTAAAAGTGTATATTAATGAATCTGGTTTTATTTCTAATAAATGTCGTAATAAATTGCTTAAAATATTTGAAGAAGAATTTAATATTAAACTAGATTTAGATAATTATAAAAATGTAGATTTAAGTATCCAGGAAGATTTTAAAGTACTATATCGTGATGATTTATATGAATCAAGTGAAAAAATAAAAGATTTTGCTGACTTAGAAGAAAGATATACTAGATTTAAAGAAAAGGCTGATAAACTACTAAGTCGTAAAGAGATAGATTTTAAAACTAAAAGTAATATGAACAATGTAAGTAATTTAATAATAGTTATTTGTATTATTGGTATTGTGATTACTGCTTTAATATTTGGAGTAAGAGCTCTATTAAATGGTAATTATTATGATTGCCTTTGGTTTTTAATAATACTTAGTTGGGTAGTATCACCTAGTCTTAAAGAAAAGGTAAATACTAGATTTATTCAAGCTAAAAATTATGTCAAAGGATTGTTAAAGAAAGTAAAGTAGCTTTCTTTTTTTGTAATTATTTATATTATATTTTAAAATATATGATAGTATTAATGATAGGAGAGTGAGAGAATGGAAGAAAAGAAAAAAAGTAATGCTGGATTAGTTATACTTGTAGTTTTATTATTACTAATGTGTGTAGGTATGGGAGGATTTATTTTCATTAACAAAGATAAATTAATGGCTAAAGAAAACTCATCTAGTACTGTAAAAAGTGATAAGAAGGATACTAATGATAGTAATTGCCAAGAAGAAGTAGAAAAAGAAGTGATATCATTAAGCCCAATCAAAGGCCATGCAGTGTTATACGGAGGAGAAGTATACGTTAATGTATATGATAGTACTCCTAATATAGATGATGTTTATGGTAATGGAACATTTCAAAAATTAGTAAAGACTAGAGAGAACTATAAAGAATATAGTTTTGAAAAAATGACTGCTAAATTAGATGGACAAAATACAAAATGGTTGAAACTTGATGTTACAAATGCAAAGCATTTATATAATAATGATTATGGACAAGGATTGTCTTCAACAAACCCAAAATATGGATTACTAATTTTAAATGAAGATAATAGTGTTTCTTATATTTCTACCAAAGATTTAATTGATGGGAAAACGAGTGTAACAAAACTATCAGTTACAAATGTAAAAAGCATAGTTAGTGAAGATAATATGGGAATTACTACATATGTAATTGATGAGAATGATAAGAAAACTGATGTTAATGAATTAATAAAATAGAGGAGTAATCCTCTTTTTATTTATTTTATTTTTTTACGTAATATAGTATAATAATTTATAGTGGTGATTTTTATGGCAAAGAGTATTAAAGCCCCTTGGTATAAGTTTTATGATAATGAGAAGGAACACTTAGAGTATCCTGATTTTTCTGCTTACAAATTGATTGAATATACATCTAGCAAGCATTTAAACAACATTAGTTATAACTATTATGGAAACAAGAAAACATATTATGAGTTTTTAAAGCAAATAGATGAAGCTGCCCGTGGTCTAAAGGCTTTGGGTGTTAAGTATAAAGATGTAGTATCAATCTGCATGCCTAATACTCCTGAAGGAATTATTTCTTTTTATGCTGTTAATAAGATAGGAGCAATTGCTTCTATGATTCATCCACTAAGTGCTGAAAATGAAATTAAAAATTATTTAAATATATCTAGAAGCGAATGGTTAATTACTATTGATTTTACTGAGAAAAAAGTAGATAAAATAATAAATGATACAAAAGTAAAGAAAGTTGTATTAGTAGGAGTAGGAGAGTCCATGCCTCCTATTACTAAGTCTTTATATGCAACTACAACAATTCCTAAAAATATTATTCCTAAGACAATAAAAACACTAAATCCTGGAACTTATTTAAATAATGATAAAAGAAAAATGAGTTGGAAAGAGTTTATTAAATTAGGAAAGACATATTATAAAGAAATAGAAGATGGTTTTAAGGGAAAAGATATCGCAGCTATATTATATTCTGGTGGTACTTCTGGTACTCCTAAAGGAGTTAGATTAACTAACTTAAATTTAAATGCTTCAGCGATGCAAAACTTTGAGCATGTTGCTTGCTTAAATGATCAAGATAAAGTACTTGCTATTATGCCAATTTTCCATGGATTTGGCCTAAGTGTTTGTATTCATTGCGTTCAATATTTTGGTGGTACTAGTATTTTGTTACCGCAGTTTAATGCTAGAACCTTTGATAAGATAATTAAAAAATATGAGCCTAATGTTATTGTAGGAGTTCCTACTTTATTTGAGGCAATACTTCAAAATAAAAACTTTAATCATATGAAATTGGATTATATTACTTGTGTTATTTCTGGTGGAGACACCTTATCTGTTGATTTAAAAAGAAGATTTGATGATTTCTTAAAAAAACATCATTCTCCTACTACAATTAGGGAAGGTTATGGATTAACTGAATGTTGTGCAGCTAGTTGCTTTACACCGCTTCATTATCATCGTGAAGGAAGTATTGGTATTCCTTATCCAGATACTTATTATAAGATTGTCGATGTTGGTACTGATAAAGAATTACCATATGGAACTTCTGGAGAAATTGTTATTAGTGGACCAACAGTAATGGCCGGATATGTTCATAATAGAAAAGAAACAAAACAGACTTTGAAGAAGCATAGAGATGGCAGAATATGGTTACATACTGGTGATGAAGGTATTATGGATAAAGATGGTTTTGTTTACTTTAAAGGAAGAATTAAAAGAATGATTATTACTTCTGGATATTGTGTTTATCCAAGCAATATTGAAAGTGTTATTGATTCCCATCCTGCTGTAAGAATGAGTTGTGTAATTGGTATACCTCATCCATATAAAGTAACAGTTGCTAAGGCATTTATTGTGTTAAACAAAGGTGTTGAAGAGTCAGATGAATTATTAGAATCAATTAAAGAATTGGTTGAAAAAAATCTAGCTAGATTCTCTTGGCCATATGAATATGAATTTCGAAAAGAGTTACCTAAAACATTAGTAGGAAAAATTGCTTATAATGTTTTAATGCATGAAGAAAAACTAAAGAATAAAAATAAAGAATATGAATTAAGTACTGAATTATTGAAACAAGTAATTGAAGAAGAAAACAAAGAAGAATAAAAAAGAATGAAAGGGAAAATTATATGAAAGAAAGTATTAATTATATCGATAATCAAATAGACCCTAACATTATTTTAGATTATTTAATTATTACAAAATCACTAACTTTAAAAGAATTTTCCCAATTGACTCGCTTCTTTATGAAGTACATAGATGAAACGGACTTATCTACTGATGAAAAATGTTTAATCGCAACATATTTAGCTTTTGCTGATGTTATAATGCCTGAAGGCAAAAACCATTCTTGTACTGGGAAAAGAAAAACTCTACAAAAATACTATTTTAATAATTATAAGGATTGTTCTAATGAAACTAATCAAAAAATAGCTATTATTTATAAAAATTATTATGATAAGAAACTAATAGAAGAAAATGACCGCGAGGAAAGATTTTTAGAAGAGAATCATCCGGATATTTATCAAGAAATAGTTGAACTACGAAAAGTAAAAGAAAAAAAGAAGAACAAGTTAAGAAAACAGGAATAACTTGTTTTTTTTATTAGTGAAAAAAATCTTTACTCTTTTATTTACAACATCTACATTTTTAGTTTATAATGAATATATAATACAGGAGGTTTGAAAGATGTTAGACGACAAAAGCCCAATTGAAACATTTCATTGGATAGTAAGAGCACACTCTTTATCTGCTAGAGGTTACCGTGAGGTGTGTGATTGGTTTAACGAAGAAAAGGATAAAGGAAATCTAAACTTAGATGAGAAGATAATAATAGCTTGTTGTCTAAGAAAAATTCATATAGCTAGTTTGCGTGATAAAGACAAGGAAATGGTAGATGAAAAGAGAATTCCAGCAGAAGAATTTTATCTAGATAACTACGATAAATGTGCTCAAGGAACAAGAGATTATATGGCAGATTATGAAGAAAAGATGAAAAAAGAAAGAGAAATGTTTAAAGATCTTGATGCATATGTAGAAAGAGTAAATAAGGAATTGGGTAAAGTATATACATATAAAAAATAAGAGTCATAAACTCTTTTTTTGTTGTGAAAATAATAAAATGTGTGTATACTTAACATAGGAGAATAGTTATGAAAAAGGCTAAAAAAAGAACCAAACTGTTATTGATCTTATTAATACTATGTATTAGCATTGGCTACGCTACATTACAATCTAATTTGATTATAAATGGTATTGCTGGTATTAATAATCCTACTTGGGATATACATTGGGAAAATGTTCAAGTAACTAATGGTAGTGTAACTAGTTCTAATGTAACTCAAGCAGCTACTATTGCTAATTCTGGAACAACAGTAAGCTATAATATAAAACTAACAAAGCCAGGAGATTTCTATGAATTTACTGTAGATGCAGTAAATGATGGAACAATAGATGCCATGATAGATACAATAAGTTCTAAATTAAATGGCTCTGAAATATCTACTTTACCTAACTATTTAATTTATAGTGTTACATATGATAGTGGAGCTTCATTAGTTGTTAATCAGGAATTAAAAGCAAATACATCTGAAACATACAAAATAAGGATAGAATTTAAAAAAGATATAGAAAACAATCAATTACCAAGTACTATTCAAAACTTGAATTTAGTTTTTACTGTTAATTATAAACAAGCTAATAGTAATGCCATAGTAGTTGATCATTCAATGATAAGATATACAGCTAACATATATGACAATACTTCAACTCATAACAGTATATATTTTGGACAGCCTATAGCGGCTGGAATAACACAATATTTAACAGCAGTAGATGCTATGAATAGTCTACAATCGTTTTATTCTGGGATGCATAATTGTCTTAAACATAAAATTAGAAATGACGTTGTAGAAGAAAGTTATGTGGTTTTCATTGTAACTTCTGAAATGGCAAATGAATACTCAGGATTAACACCAGGAACATATGAAATAAGAGGAGGAGTAGATGAAACTTCTAATGACTCAAAACCAATCTATGAAACAAATAAAATGATATTGTTGAATGCTTTTGATAATTCATATTGTAGTGAACATTATCGTGATAGATATTGGTTTGATTGTTATGTAGATGGTGTATATGTTCAGATTGATTCCGATGGAAGAAGTTACATTGATGAAGGTTCTGGTGGATGTTATGTTACTCTAGAAGATTCTCATTGTCTCTATTAGTAATTAGCATTATAGAAAAAATTGTTTACATATATAAATTTACATATATAAAATAGGGAATAAGTTCGATTTGCTTATCGAACTTTTTTGTTTTATAATAATTGTTAGGTGATAAGATGTTTGATTATATTAAAGGAACAGTTACAGATATTAAAAATAATGCGATAGTTTTAGATAATAATGGAGTAGGCTATTTAATACATGTATCTAATCCATATTCATTTGAACCTGGAGTAGAATACAAAGTATATGTTTATCAACAAATATCAGAAGATGCTCATTTATTATATGGATTTAAACTATTGGAAGAGAAAGAGTTGTTCTTAAAACTTATTAGTGTTAAAGGATTAGGTTGTAAGATGACTTTGCCTATTTTAGCTGTTGGATCAGTAGAAGGTATTATTGATGCAATTAATCGTGAAAACATCTTATATTTAAAGAAATTCCCTAAGATTGGAGAAAAACTTGCTCGTCAAATAGTATTAGATTTAAAAGGTAAAATGGAAACAACTAGTGAAGGTATTAGTACTACTGAAGTAGAAACTCAAAACGAATTATATGAAGTATTAATAGGATTAGGCTATAAAGATAAAGAAATTAAACCAGTACTTGGTAAAGTAGATAATACTTTGACTATTGAAGAACAAGTAAAAGAATCATTAAGATTATTATTAAAATAGGAGGGTTATATGGAAGAAAGTGTTGTAACTAATTATGAATTAGAAAATGACAATGTTATTGATAATACACTACGTCCAGAAACTATTGATGAATATATAGGGCAAACTGATGTCAAAGAAAATATTAAAGTCTTTGTAGAAGCAGCTAAGATGCGTAAAGAAGCTCTAGATCATGTTTTATTATATGGTCCTCCAGGACTTGGTAAAACTACATTAGCTTTTATTATTGCTCATGAATTGGGTACTAATATAAAGACAGCTAGTGGACCTAGTATTGAAAAGACAGGTGACTTAGCAGCAATACTTTCATCACTTGAACCTGGAGATGTATTATTTATTGATGAAATACATCGTATGCCTAGATATATTGAGGAAATACTATATCCAGCAATGGAAGATTTCTCACTAGATATTATTGTAGGTAGTGAAGGTAATAGTCGTAATATAAAGATAGATTTACCTCCATTTACACTTGTAGGAGCAACTACTCGAGCAGGTGATTTATCATCTCCATTAAGAGATAGATTTGGTATTATTAATAAATTACAATTTTATACTGTGGAAGAACTTACTGATATCGTTAAAAGAACAGCTAGAGTACTTGATATGACTATTGATGAAGCAGCAGCAGTAGAACTTGCTATGAGAAGTCGTGGTACTCCTAGAATTGCTAATAGATTATTTAAAAGAGTAAGAGATTTTGCTATGGTACAAGGTGATGGAAATATTGATTTAGCTATTACTGAAAAAGCCTTAAATAAATTAAAAGTTGATAAGATAGGGCTTGATAATACTGATAGAGAATTATTAAGTGCCATTATTAATAAGTTTAATGGTGGACCAGTAGGAATTGATGCAATTAGTTCATCCATTGGTGAAGAAGTTACTACTATTGAAGATGTTTATGAACCGTATTTATTACAAATAGGATTATTAAAAAGAACATCACGCGGTAGAGTAGTTACTGAAAAAGCTTATGAAGTATTAGGTATTCCTAATAAGAAAAGTAAAGCCAAAGGAGAACAAACTACTTTAGATTTAGGATAGCACTTAAAGTGCTTTTTTATTGGCAAAAATTGACATTTTCCAACATTTGTGGTATAATGTACATGTTTTTGAAAGAGGGGGATAATATGACAAAAGATAGTATTAAAGTTAAAGTAGGTGCTATAGCATTGGCATTAGCTCTTGCTGGTTCTAGTGCGGCTCTTAATCAAGCAAATGAAAAAGATTGTTATTTAGAATCTACTCCAATTGAGCAATTATTAGAAGATGAAGATATTCAAAATTTGACTACTTTAGATGAAGAAATAGATGCTGGTACTATTAATATTCTTGCAAAAGACGCAAAATTTAGAAAGAAAATACTTGATTTAAATTATTATGCTAGTTCTGGTGAAGAAGATTTATATAATGAAACGCTTAATTGGTTAAGAGAAAACTTTGAAGAAACAGCTACTGAAATATTGTTATATTCTGCTAAAGGAGCAATTGCAGATGAAGAAAAAGTATCTATCAATAGTGTTACATTAACTCCAGCACCTGATTATAATGAAGATACTTTATTCTTAACACCTAAAGGTGTAGCCGAAGTTAAAAAAGATTTTCAAGGTGCAGGATATATAATTAAATCAAAAGCTATGAATGAAGCTATTAATTTAAGTGCAACTATTCAAGATATGAATTTCAATGAAATGAATGCTAAAGATATAGTTGAGTTATATGATGAAGTTATTGAAGTATCAAAAATGACTATAGCTTCTGGAGCTAGTAGATATAATGATAAAATTAAAGCAAAAAATAGTAAAAGATATATTAAGAAAAACTTTAGTATTTAAGAGATTAGTATTTTAAAACTAATCTTTTTTTGATATAATTAGAACGCTTAGAGGTGATTTCTATGAATACAGATGATTTTGATTATGAATTACCAGAAGAATTAATTGCTCAGACTCCATTGAAAGTTAGGGATTCATCTAGATTATTAGTTCTAGATAAAAAAACAGGTAGTGTTGAACATAAACATTTTACTGATATAATTGATTATTTAGAAGTAGGGGATACATTAGTTTTAAATGATACTAAAGTGTTGCCTGCAAGACTTATTGGAGTTAAAGAAAGTACAGGAGCAGTTATTGAAATTCTTTTATTAAAAAATATTAATAATGATAATTGGGAATGTTTAGTTAAACCTGCTCGTAGAATTAAAATAGGGGATATAGTTTCATTTGGAAATGGAGAATTAAAAGCTAAATGTACTGATGTTTTTGATGAAGGTATTCGTCATTTCGAATTGATCTATGACGGTATTTTATTAGAAATATTAGAAAAGTTAGGTACAATGCCATTGCCTCCATACATTCATGAGAAATTAGAAGATCAATCACGTTATCAAACTGTTTATGCTAAAGAAGTTGGCAGTGCAGCTGCTCCTACGGCAGGGCTTCATTTTACTAATGAATTATTAGATAGAATAAAAGATAAAGGTATAAATATTTGCTATGTAACATTACATGTTGGTTTAGGTACTTTTAGACCAGTAACAGTTACTAATATTAAAGATCATGAAATGCATAGTGAGTTTTATACGATGAAACAAGATGTTGCAGAATTATTAAATAAAACTAAAAAGAATGGTCATAGAATAATTTCTGTTGGTACTACAAGTACAAGAGTACTTGAAACTATTATGACTGAAAATGGTAAATTTATTGAATGTTCTGGTTGGACTAAGATTTTTATTTACCCAGGATATGAATTTAAAGGAATAGATTGTTTAATTACTAATTTTCATTTACCTAAATCAACACTAGTTATGTTAGTTAGTGCTTTAGCTGGTAGAGAAAATATATTAAATGCCTACAAGATAGCTGTTCAAGAGAAATATCGTTTCTTCTCGTTTGGAGATGCTATGTTTATTAAATAGGAGGAATTATGATAGTAAAATACAATTTAATTAAAACTGATAAAGAATGTAATGCTCGTTTAGGACATATTAAAACTAACTATGGTGAATTTGATACACCTATGTTTATGCCAGTAGGTACTAGAGGTACAGTTAAGTCTTTAAATCCTGAAGAATTAAAAGACTGTCATTCAGGGATAATTTTAGCTAATACATATCATTTATGGTTAAGACCTGGAGAAGATATAGTTGCTACTTGCGGAGGATTACATAAATTTATGAATTGGAATGGACCAATACTTACTGATAGTGGTGGCTATCAAGTCTTTTCATTAGCTAGAAATAAAAAAGATATTACTGAAGAAGGAGTTAATTTTAGAAGTCATATTGATGGAAAAAGACTTTTATTAACACCAGAAAGATCTATTGAAATTCAAAATAAATTAGACAGTGATATCGCAATGAGTTTTGATGAATGTCCTCCTGCTAGTGCTAGTCATGAATACTTAGAAAATAGTATTAAAAGAACACTTAGATGGGCTGAAAGGGGTAAGAAAGTTCATAATAATCCTAATCAAGCTTTATTTGGAATTGTTCAAGGTGGACCATATGAAGACTTGAGAAAGTATTCGGCAATTGAAACAGTTAAAATGAATTTTGATGGTTATAGTATTGGTGGAGTTGCTAATGATGGAGAATCAAAAGACGATATGTATAAAGCTGTTATGTATTCAACTCCATATTTACCTGAAGATAAGTTAAGATATTTAATGGGTGTAGGTGAACCAGAAGATATTTTAGAGGGTGTAGAACATGGAGTTGATATCTTTGATTGTGTACTTCCAACTAGAATTGCTCGTCATGGGCAAGCTTTTACTCATACAGGTAAAATTAATTTAAATAATGCTAAGTTTAAAGTTGATTTAGATCCAATTGAAAAAGATTGTGACTGCTATTGTTGTAAGAATTATACTAGAGCTTATATTAGACATTTAATAAGCGTAGGAGAAACTCTTGGTGGTAGGCTATTATCTATTCATAATATTAGATTTTTAATAAGACTAACAGAAGAGATTAGAGAAGCTATTAAAGAAGATAGATTCTTGACATATAAAAAAGATTTTTTAGATAAATATCAAGTAAAAAAGAGTAAATAATACTCTTTTTTGTTAACTTTAATAAAAAATGTAAATAAATGTTTTAAATTTGAAAAAGTTATGTTAAAATGATAAGTGTATAGAAAGATAAAGAGGAAGGTAGTTTGTATGCTAGGAAAAAAGAAAAATGCTAAAACTAATACAGCCGTACAACAACAAGCAGCACCAGCACCTGCTAATGCAACAGAAGCTGCTGCTCAACAACAAGCAAATCAACAACAAGCTGTTGCAAATAATAATCAGCAACAACAATTAGCTAATAACCCTGCACCTACTAGTACTCAAGAGGCTGCGTTACCACAAGATCAACCAGGTGATTCAAGAACAAGAGTTAGAAGACCATTAAAGTCTTATAAATATACAATTATTAATGGTGTAGGTAAAAAAGAAAGAGGTTCTTTTGATGCTGAGAGTGAAGAAGATGTTCGTAATTTCTTATTATCACAAGAGTACCAAGTTCTAGAAGTAAAAGAAAGAGGTAAGGGAGATATCGATATCGGTATGAATTCTCCTATTAAAGCTAATGACTTATCTTTCTCTTTAACTCAGTTATCTACATATATTAAATCTGGTATTCCTTTAGCTGATTCAGTTAAAATCTTAGCAAAACAATCTACTAAACCTAAACTAAGAAAAAGTTTCAGTGAATTAGTTTATCAATTATTAAAAGGTGAAAGTTTATCAGAAGCTATGATGATGCAAGATAAAATTTACCCTAAGTTATTAATAAACATGGTAAAGACATCAGAAATGACTGGTGATTTACCTTCGATTCTAGATGATATGGCAGAATATTATACTTCAATGGATCAAACTCGTAAGCAAATGAAATCGGCCATGACATATCCGGCAGTCGTATTAACAATTGCCTTCGGAGTTTTAATATTCATGCTTACTTACTTAGTTCCACAATTTACTTCTATGTTTGAGTCTAATGGAGCTACATTACCTGTCTTAACACAAATAATTATTAAAGTTAGTAACTTTATTAAAGAAAAATGGTATATATTAGTAATCTCTGTAGCAGCAGTAGTTATAACATTTATACAACTATATAAAAGAATTCAGCCTTTTAGGGAAAGAGTTCAAATAATATTAATGCATTTGCCAGTTTTTAAAGATGTTATTATTTATAATGAAATTGCTAACTTTACAAAGACATTTGCTTCATTATTAAATCACGGTGTATTTATTACAGATAGTATGGAAATCTTATCAAAAATTACTAGTAATGAAGTTTATACTAAAATAATTAATCAAACACTTGAAAACTTAGGTCGTGGTGATTCAATATCATCTGCCTTCAGAGGGCAATGGGCTATTCCGATTGTTGCTTATGAAATGATTGTTACTGGTGAAACAACTGGTCAATTAGGTGCAATGATGGAAAAAGTTGCTTCGCACTTCCAAATGTTACATAAAAACGTTATTGATCAGATGAAGAGTTTAGTAGAACCGATTATGATTGTTTTCTTGGCCGTTGTTGTTGGTGTTATCTTAATATCAATTATTCAACCGATGTTCTCTATTTATAGTCAAGTTAAATAATAAGGAGGTAATTATATATGGAAACTTTATATTTAATTACCTTTTTTATTTTAGGATTATTAATGGGATCATTCTTTACTGTAGTAGGGACTAGACTACCTAATCACGAAAACTTTTTGAATTCCAGAAGTTATTGTGATAGGTGTCATCATAAATTAACTTTATTAGATATGGTACCATTGATATCATTCTTATTATTGAGAGGTAGATGTCGATACTGTAAAGGTAAAATAGATGCTTTATCTTCATATATGGAATTTTTTACAGGAGTATTATTTGCTTTAGCATACTTTGCCTTTGGCTTTTCTTATGACTTATTAATAGCTCTAGGAATAGTATCTATGTTAATAATTATTTCTGTATCTGATTTATCATATTATATTATTCCTGATGAATTGTTAATTTTCTTTTCAGGTTATTTCTTAATAATTAAAGTGCTTCAAGTAGGAATTATTGGAACAGTAATATGCTTTTTATCAGGAATAGTTTTGTTCACTATAATGTATGGAATAATGTTACTTGGTAATTTTGTTTTTAAGAAAGAAACTCTTGGTGGTGGAGATATTAAAATGATGTTTGTTTTTGGTTTAATACTTCATCCATTATTAGGACTAATTGTTATCTTTATAGGTAGTATTTTAGCCTTACCTGTATCATTATTATTATTAGTTAAAAAACATGAGAGATTAGTTCCTTTTGGACCGTTTTTACTGATTGCTTTTACTTTTGTTTATTTTACAGGTATAAATGTTCCAAATATTATTGAATTTATAAAACTACTTTAGTAGTTTTTCTTTTATTATCTTGAAAAAAATAATTAGTTTTTATATTATAAATATAGGTGGTGATTTTATGAAAAATATTAGTATTTTACCCGCAGATACATATACAGTAATTAATAAATCTATTATTACTGATATTGATAAAAAAATTGTATCTATGTTATATCAACCAATTGTTGGATTTACCGCAGTAAGCTTATATTATTCATTAATCTCTGACCTAGACAAATTAGAGTTAATTAGTGATGAATTAACACATTATCATTTGATGGCTACTATGCAATTATCATTAGATGATATTATTATTGCGAGGGAAAAATTAGAAGCTGTTGGATTAATAAAGACTTATATAAAGAAAGATAATATTAATCAATTAGTTTATTTGTTATATTCTCCTGTTAGTCCTAATGAGTTTTTTAATCATCCAATTTTAAATGTTGTTTTATATAATAATTTAGGTAAAAAAGAATATGAAAAGATTAAAGAATATTTTAAGTTACCAAGAATAAATTTAAAGGACTATGAAGATATCACTAGTAGTTTTGATGAGGTTTTTACATCAGTAAGAGGAACAGTTACTAATATTTATGATGATATTACTAAAAGAGATTCTAATAATATATTAATTAATAAAGGTATAGATTTTAATTTAATAATTACCGGTATTCCAGAATTAAATGGAAAATATCTTACCGAAGAAAATAAAGAATTAATTAATAATTTAAGTTATATTTATAATTTGGATAGTTTAGATATGCAAGGTTTAATTAGAAATTCTTTAAATGAAAAAGGAATGATTGATAAAACTATTCTTAGAAAGAGTTGTCGAGATTATTATCAATTTGATAATTATGGTAATTTACCTACGCTTATTTATAATCGTCAACCAGAGTATTTAAAGAAGCCTACTGGGGATAATTCCAAATGGGCAAAGATGGTTTATACTTTTGAGAATATTACACCATATCAATTGTTAAAGGCTAAATATAAAGGAGCTGAACCTACTGATAGAGATAAGAAGTTAATAGAAAGTCTATTAATTGATCAAAAATTAAACCCTGGAGTAGTTAATGTCTTAATTAGTTATGTTTTAAAAGTAAATAATGAACAATTAACTAAGAGCTACGTTGAAACAATCGCAGGTCAATGGAAAAGATTAAACATAGAAACAGTAGAAGAAGCTATGAAAATAACTGAAAAAGAACATAAGAAATTCAAAAAAATAGTTAAGCCTAAAGAGAAATCCATTAAAGAAGATAAGAATATTCCGGCATGGTTTAACAAAGAACAAGAATTAGAAGAAATAAATGAATCCGAAAGAGAAGAATTAGATAAAATATTAGAAGAACTTGTCTAGTTCTTTTTTTTGTAAAATTGCGTAAACTTAGTATTAAAATATGTCAAATCTATTACAACAAAAGTATTTATATGTTACCATTATTTAGGAAGAAAAATGAGGTAATAAAATGCGTAGATATAATACAGGATTTTACAAAGTAGTTAAAAATATTATTACGAATAAAGAATTTAATAAACTAAAAGATATTGATCATCATGGAATATCTAGATATGATCATTCTTTAAGAGTAGCATATTATACATATGTTATTACTAAGGGGTTAAGATTAGACTATGAAAAAGCAACAAGAGGGGCTATGTTACATGATTTCTTTATCGATGAAGTAGCAGATATGGATAGTATTAAAAGGCTTAGAAAACATCCTTCATTTGCTTTAAAGAATGCTAAGAAGCATTATGAGTTAAGTCCAATGGAAGAAGACATTATTAAAACACATATGTTCCCAGTGACATTTAGACCACCTAAATACTTAGAAAGTTGGTTAGTTGATATTATTGATGATGTTGCTGCTATCTATGAAAGAAGTTTTAGTGTTAAGAGAGAGTTATCCACTAGTTTGAGTGTGTTCTTCTTAATGATTATTAACTATCTACGTTAACAAAAGAGTTAACTCTTTTTTTTTATCTATAATTATGGTACAATTTACACGAAAGAAGATGAGATTATGAATAAGACATTTATCATTGGACACAAAAAACCAGATACTGATTCTGTAGTATCTGCAATAGGTTTATCTTATTTAAAAAATAGTTTAGGTGATACTACTGAAGCTAGAATAATAGGAGATATTAATAAAGAGACAGAATATGCTTTAAAATACTTTAATGTTCCTGTTCCTAAGTATTTGAATGATGTAAAATTACAATTACGTGATATTGATTATCATAAAGGATTCTTTATTAAAGAAACTGGTAGTATACTGCATGCTTATCAAGCAATGCTAGATAACAATTTAACGGGTATACCAGTAGTGAAAGATGATAATACTTTTTATGGTTTAATTACTATTAAAGACTTATCTCGTGTTTTAATAAACGATAATATTGATAATCTATATACTTCTTATGATAATTTGTTATATGTTTTAAAAGCAGAAGAAATTACTCGTTGTGATTCTGAAATACAAGGTAAATTACTAGTCGCTGCTTTTAAGAGTACTACTTTTATGAACGAAGTAGAATTAAAGAAAGATGATATTTTAATTGTAGGAGATAGACATAGTATTATAGAATATGCTGTTAATACCGGAGTTAAAATGATTATTCTATCAGGTAACTCTATGATTAAAGATGAACATATTGAAATAGCTAAGAGAAATAATGTTAATATTATTCGTACTCCATATGATACTTATAAAATATCGAGATTCGTAGTCTTGGCTAATTATATTAAAACAATGGTTAGTATGTATAATCCAACCAGCTTTTTAGAAACGGACTTTGTTTCTGATGTCATAGATATAAATAATAAGTTGAAACATACTAACTATCCAGTAGTTAATAAAAATAATAAATGTTTGGGATTATTGAAAATAACTGATTTATCTGAGAAACATCCTAAACAAGTAATATTAGTAGATCATAATGAAAAAATGCAAAGTGTTGAAGGTTTAGAAGAAGCTGAAATACTAGAAATATTTGATCATCATAATTTAGCTACTATTATGACTAGTAATCCAATAAATTTCCGTAATATGGCAGTAGGATCTACTAGTACTATTATTTATATATTGTTTAAAGAAAAGAATATTGAAATTCCTCGTGAAATAGCAGGACTTCTATTATCAGGAATACTATCAGATACACTAGTATTAAAAAGTCCTACAGCTACTCTAAAAGATGTAGAAGCAATAAAAGAATTAGCTAATATTGCGGGAGTAAATTATCAAAGTTATGGAATGGAATTATTAAAATCAGGCACTTCATTGGAAGGTATGTCTAAAGAAGATGTTTTATATAATGACTATAAGTTATATACTGTTAATGATAAGCGTTTTTCTATAGGACAATTCTTTACTATGAATTTTGATGAAATAGAAAGAGATATAGATGCTTATGTAGATGTTCTTGATAAAGTGGCTGAAGCTAATAATTATAATTTAGTTGCTTTATATGTAACTGATATTGTTAAAAATGGTAGTTATGTAATGTATAATAAAAAAGGAGCTAATATTATTGGTTTAGCTTATCAAGCAGATGTTTATGAAGGATACTTTATTGAAGGATGTGTATCTAGAAAGAAACATATTGTTCCTGTAATTATGGAAATACTTGAGAATTAGGAGGAAAAATGGTAGAGAAGATTGTTGCTTTTATAGTTGGAACTTTTGCTGGTTTAGGAGGGTTACCGTTTGGTAAAGAACTAATTGTTTTTATTATTTCTTTAATGCCTATACTTGAACTTAGGGGAGGATTAATTGCTGCTTCTTTATTAGGATTACCTCCACTTAAAAGCTATATTATAAGTATTATTGGAAATATTATTCCAGTACCATTTATACTATGGTTAATAAACTATATTTTAGATTGGATGAGAAATAGTAAACGTTTTTCCAAAGTAGCAAAATGGTTAGATAAAAAAGTTGATAAACATAAAGGCCAAATAGAGAAATACGGTTTTATTGGTTTAATACTATTTGTAGGTATACCATTGCCAGGTACTGGTGCTTGGACTGGTTGTTTAATAGCTTCTGTTTTAGAAATGAATCGTAAGAAATCATTTGTTGCTGCATTAATAGGTATATTTATAGCTAGTATTATTATGATGTTAATATCATTTGGATTATTAAAATATATTATAGGATAGGTGATAATTATGACAAGTTATCAAATTGGTTTACTCACAACATTTATTTTAGGTTTATTTATTCTTTTAGGAGCAACTATCTCCTTATTAATAGATAAAAAAGATAAAGTAATAGATTTTTCTATAGGATTAGCTTTTGGAGTAATTGTTACTTTAATTATTACCGATTTATTACCTGAAATATTTGAAAGTTTAGGAATAAAACATATTATATTATTTATTGTATTCACAGTAGTAGGATATTTCTTATTAAACGGATTAGATAAACTTATTCCAGATCATCATGATCATCATATGAATAAGAAAGAAGCAAATGCTAATTTAGAACATATTGGTATTATGACTACTTTAGCTTTAATACTTCATAATATTATTGAGGGTATGGCTGTATATTCAACTGCTTTAACTGATAGTAATTTAGCTGTTTCTTTAGCCATTGGAGTCGGTTTTCATAATATTCCTTTAGGTATGGTGATTACCAGTAGTCTACATCACAGTGGTAAGAATAATAAAAAAACTTTATTATTGGTATTATTAGTTTCAATATCTACTTTATGCGGAGGATTAATAATGTATGCCTTCAAGTTTGTAGTATTAGATGAAATAATTTTAGGTATACTTCTATCATTAACATTAGGAATGTTAATCTATATCGCATTCAATGAGTTATTAGATAGAATTAAAAATACAAAACAAAAACAAGTAACTTATACAGGACTTATTATTGGTGTTTGTTTACTTGTAATATCAATGTTAATTGGATAAATAAAAGCAAGACAATTCTTGCTTTTTGTTTGTTCTGTGATATCATAAAAGTAGGAGGTATTTATGGAATATAAATATAAACATGATTTAGATAAAAATATTTTTAGAGGATATGATATAAGGGGTGTTTATCCCACAGCTATAGATGAGGATACAGCATATACTTTTGGATTGGGTTTTGGTACTCATATTCAAAGAATTGGTAAGAATAAATGTGTAGTAGGTCATGATAACAGATTATCATCTCCTAGTCTTTATGAAGCGGTTATTAAAGGTATTACAAGTACTGGGGTAGATGTTGTTAAATTAGGACTTTGTACAACACCAATGTATTATTATGCTTGTATAAAAATGGGAATACCTAGTGGAGCAATGATTACAGCTTCTCATAATCCTAAAGATGAAAATGGAATAAAATTTGCTTTTGATGAAAAAGGTAATTGTAAAGGACAGGAAATACAAGACTTTTTAGCGGAACTATTAGAAGGAGATTTTCTTACTGGAGAAGGAATTACTGAAGATTATAATATTGAACCAGAATATATAGAACTATATAAGACTAATTTAGTTTTCGGAGAGAGAAAACTAAAAGTAGTATTAGATCCTGCTAATGGGGCAACATCTAATTTCTGCCGCAAAATTTATGAACTATTTCCAATGGATTTAACTATTATAAATGAAGAAAGTGATGGTAATTTCCCTAATCATCATCCAGATCCATGTGTAGAATCTAACTTAGATCAATTAAAAGCCAAAGTACTAGAAATAGGTGCTGATGTAGGTATATCTTTTGATGGAGATGGTGATAGACTAGGTATAGTTACTAATGAAGGAAAGTATATACCTACAGATATTTATTTAATTATTATTATTCGTGATATTGTTGATAAAGTTACTAAAAAGAAGTTCTTATATGATATAAAATGTTCAAAGACTCTTAGTGATGAAATAGAACGATTAGGAGCAGAGGGTGTTTGTTATCGTACAGGCAATTCTTATACTAAAGCTAAAGTTAGAGAAGATAATTTACCACTTGGTGCAGAATTATCAGGACATGTTTATTTCAATGATCGCTGGCCAGGATTCGATAGTGGAATGTATGCTGGATTAAGATTATTAGAAATAATGTCTAAGACAGATAAAACTATCGATGGTTTATTAGAAGGAATTAATCATTATTATGCAACCGAGGAGATAAAATTTACATCTACTGATGAAAAGAAGGTAGAAGTAGTAGATAAAGTTAAAGCATATGCTGATTCTTGTGGCTATATATATAATGACATTGATGGTATAAGAGTTAATTTTGATGATGGTTGGGCTTTAGTAAGATACTCTAATACTGGTCCTAATATAACTGCTAGATTTGAGGCTAATACAGAAGAAAGACTAGAAGAATTACAGAAAGAGTTTATAGGTAAAATTAATGAGTACAACAAGTAAAAAAGCTTATGTATATAAGATGAAGTTAATCCCTGCTAATGTGCTGGGTACAATAATATTCTTTCTTTTGTTAGCTTTCAGTTTCTTAATCAAAGCTAATTTATATTTAGATATGAATATTGGTCTTACTTTTTTAATTATGATTCTGTATTTGTGTTTACATGAATTTTTCCATGGAGTAGGGTATTTAATTGGAGGAACTAAAAGGAAAAATATTGCTTATGGTATTAGTATAGAAAAGGGTATTTTATACTGTATGGCATATCAAGAAATTACTAAGAAGAATATTTTAATATCTCTACAAATGCCTTTTATGGTTTTAGGAGTAATTACTTATATTATTGGCTATTTCTTCAATATACCACTCTTAATTTGGTTATCAATAATTAATTTAATAGGTGCTTCAATGGATATTATGATGTTTATTTATATTAGTAAACTAAATGATGTAATTTATAGTGAATCAGGAGAACCAGATCAGTTTGTACTTATTTCTAATGAAGATTTAACAAAGAAGAAAAGTAAGTATTTAGAAATAGTAGAAATAAAGGATTATATTAAATCTGATTATCAATTTAAAAATATAAAGAAAGTCACTATTAGTAAGACATCAGGAATTATATTAGTAATTTTATTAATTATTTATTTACTGTCAATTATCTAAAAGTTAATGAATTCATTAACTTTTTATGTTATATTTATTTAGGTAAATAGATATAACTATAAAATAGTACTTGTATTACTAAAATACATGTGATATATTTGAAAAGACGTTTTTGGATATATCTTTATCTATCACTACATGAAAATGTAGGTTTTTTGCTTAGTTTAATATATTTATAAGGAGGAAAAAATGCCAATTAGTGAAACTGAATTTATCAAAGAAAAGAAAATCTTGAAAAAAGTTCAAAAACTACTAGAAGAAACTTTATCTTCTTTAGGAGAAGATGTATTTAACGATGAAGAAAACCTACGTGAATTTAAAAAAATGATGTGGGAAAACTCGTCCAGCTTTGATTTGGCAGAAGCAAA
Source organism: Bacilli bacterium (assembly GCA_017432665.1). Lineage (GTDB taxonomy): Bacteria > Bacillota_I > Bacilli_A > RF39 > UBA660 > UBA3789. The sequence goes on along the minus strand of JAFRIS010000016.1, from coordinate 10,141 downwards.
ACAAGTAATGGCTGCGACTTCAATGGAAGCAGAAAAAGTATTAAGAAGGCAAAGATATTTTAAAAGACTTAGTGACATTAAAACAAAACCATACTTTGCTAGTATCGTCTTTAAAGATACCCAAGGTGAAATATTTAATATTTATATGTCACTTACTTATTTAAAGGATAAAAACTCTAATAATATTTTATATGATTGGAGAAGCCCCATTTGTAGTTTGTTTTATGATTATGAAACTGGTCCTTGTAGTTATAGTGCCCCAGAAGGTATTATTAGTGGTGAGTTAAAAAGAAAAAGACAGTATAAGATTGAAAATTGCAAATTATTAGGTGTCTTTGATAATAGCTTGAATATTAGTGATGAAGTACTACAAGAAGTCTTGGCTGAAGAATCAAGTGACAGAATGAAGCAAGTAGTTAATACTATTCAACAGGAACAAAATAAAGTAATTAGAAATTTGGAGGATGATAATTTAATTGTTCAAGGAATTGCTGGTTCTGGAAAAACTACTGTTGCCTTACATCGAATAGCTTTCTTGCTATACCGTTTAAATAATTTGAATAGTAATAATATATTAATTTTTTCACCTAATAATATTTTTACTGAGTATATATCAGATGTATTACCTTCCCTAGGGGAAGATAATACACTACAAACTACTTTTTCAGATTATTTAGAAGCTTTTATTACTGAATATCATGAAGTAGAAAGTTTTTCTGATTTTATATCTAGATATTATTCATATAATGAAGTTAATCCAGAATTAGTAGAATATAAGCAGAGTGATGAAATAATTAATGACTTAGATGATTACTTAAATGATTATATAAATAATTGCAAATTTATTAATTCTTTTTTTGAAGATGAAATACATTATGTAGATAAAGATGATATTAATGAAATGCTACAATATAAATATAATCGCTTACCATTATTTGAAAGAGTAGAGGAAATTGCTGAAAAGCTTTGTTCTAATAATTATAAAGGTAAGAGAACTAAAGTAAAAACTTATTTAAAACTATTATATGAAAATAGTAATTTCAAAAAAGATTATAAAAAAATTATGAAAGACTTTTATTTAAGTGAATATTGTAAGATTAAACTGCCAGAAAAAACTATTAATAGTTTTATAAATAAAAATGTAATTAATTATGAAGATGCTTTAATATTTGCTTATATAAAAGGAAAATTAGAAGGATTTATTTATGAATCTACTATTAAACAAGTTATTATTGATGAAGCACAGGATTATAGTAAACTACAATATCTAATTATAAATGAAATATTTAAAAAAGCAGATTTTACCATTCTAGGAGATATTAATCAAAATATTAATCCATATTATCATTATGATTCATTAGAAGACTTAAAAGATATATTTAGAGGACAAACCAAGTACTTAGAATTATTAAAGACATATCGGTCTTCTCCAGAAATAATTGAATATACTAACAAAATACTTAACCTAAAACATGTAAATGCAGTTAGAAAAAATACTAATAAACCAGTTGTTATAAGAAAAGATGTTGAGTACTTAAAAGATAGCTTAATTAAAGATATTAAGGAATTACAAAGTAAGTATAAAAGTACAGCTTTGATTACTAAGGATGATAGGCAAGCGGAAGCTCTTTATAATTTAATTAAAGATGATATTAATATTTCTTTAGTGGATGCGACTACTAAGAGTTTTACTAAGGAATTAATAATTGTTCCTGCTTATGTTTCTAAAGGTTTAGAGTTTGATAGTGTAATTATTTATAATGATCGAAATAATTCTTATCGTAAAAACGAAAGAAATTTACTTTATGTAGCGTGTACAAGATGCCAACATGAACTTTATATTTACAATTAAATTTTTAAAATGTTGATATTAAAAGAAATTAACTTTTTGGTTATAAAAAAGTTAATTTTTTTGTAAAAAAATGTATCAAAAAAAATAGTTTTGTGCTATGATTTTATTAGGTAAGATATTTGCCATTTGACTAGTGTAAAGAACTTGAAAACAAGTTATTAGATTATGTAAATTGACAAATGTTTTTTGTGTAAATGGACACATTGATAATCCAATTTGACATATGTGTGTTAAACTGAGAAAGAGGTGATACGATGAACGAATTAATTGAATTTTTAACTTCTAAAGAAATAATCATAGTTTATTGTATTTCTTTCTTAGCTTGTTTACTTTGTTTTATTATTTATATTGTTGAAAAACATAGTGATAATTACAAAAAGAAACACAACACTCGTGAACTAAACAAATTGGTTGCTCAAATTAAAGATAAGTTTGTTGGAGAAGAAGCAGAAACAATTGAGGCATTGGATGAACCAATCCTAGAAATAGATGAAGAAAATAGTTCTGTCGATGATATGTTAGAATCTACTTTGCAATTAGATAGTATTGCAGAATTAGAAGATGAGGTTGTAGATGAAAGTTATGATGAACCGCTTATCATTGAACCAATAGATATTGTTGAAGATATTGAAGAAGAACCTGAAGCAGAATTAGAGTATACTACAATTGAACCTGATCAAGAAACTGCTCAATTAGAATTAAAGAGATTAACTGAGGAATTAAGAAAGAGTGCTGAAATAGAAGTAACTGGTGAATTATCATTAAGTAACTTTGAAGAACAACAAGAAGAAAATGCAATTATTAGTTTAGAAGAATTGTTAAAAAGAGGAAAAGATATTTATAAAGCTAATGAAGCTACTCAATATATTGATGAAAGAACAATGCCAATTAGTCTACAAGAATTAGAGATTCAATCTGGTAGTGTTGCTGCTTCATATGATGAACCATTTTTAATAGAAAATGCTATTTCTCAAGAAGAAAAGAAAGAAGTAGAACAAGAAGTATTAAAAGAAAAGCCAAAATTACATTTAGATGACTTTAATACAATTGGGACTAAGTTTAAGAGTAGTCCAATTATCTCACCAGTATTTGGTATTGAAAAGCCAGTCACTAATGAATTAGAATTAGAAAATACTGCTAATTATGAAAAGTTTGATCAAGAGATTAGCAAGTCTCAAGACTTTATGATGACTCTGCAAGAGTTACAAGATAAATAATTAAGGCAACTACTCGATAGTTGCTTTTGTTTTGTTGTAAAATAACATATTATTTGATATAATTTGTACGTTGATGGAAAGATAGTGATAATATGAAGAGTGTGGGAGTTATGACATTGGGTTGTAAGGTTAATACTTATGAGTCTGAATATGTTATTAATGAACTTAAAAAAGCAGGTTATGAGATAAAAGAATTTGATGATATTTGTGATGTCTATATTATTAATACTTGTACTGTTACTAATAATAGTGATTCTAAAAGTAGAAAGATGATTAGACAAGCTATTAGAAAAAATCCAAATGCTTGCGTAGTTGCTATGGGTTGTTTTATCGCAGCTAATCCAGATATTCAAATTGATGGTTTAGATATTATCATTGGTAATAAAGATAAAGCTAAGATAGTAAGTTTATTAGATGAATATTTTAAAAATAAAGAAATAATTAATAAACAATACACAGGTCGCCTAAAAGAATTTGAAGATATGTATATTACGGATTTCCCGGGTCGTACTCGTGCCTTTGTAAAAATACAAGATGGTTGTGATAACTTCTGTAGTTACTGTATTATTCCATTTGTAAGAGGTAAATGCCGTAGTAAAGAAGAATCTAAAGTAATTAGTGAAGTAACTGACTTAGTTAATAATGGTTATAAAGAAATAGTACTTACTGGTATTCATACAGGAAGTTTTGGAGTAGATTTAGATACTGACTTTGCTGATTTATTAGAAAAGTTAGTTAAAATAGATGGTTTAGAAAGACTTAGAATATCTTCCATTGAAACAACTGAATTAAATAATAAAGTATTAAATGTACTGAGAAATTCTAAAGTATTAGTAGATCATCTACACATTCCTATTCAAGCTGGTTCTAATGAAATATTAAAAGCAATGAATAGAAAATATGATTTAGATTTCTTTTTTGAAAAGATTAAAGAAATAAGATCTATTAGACCAGAAATTAGTATTAGTACAGACGTTATTGTAGGTTTTCCTGGAGAGTCTGAAGAATTATTTGAAACTACTATTGATACATGTAGAAAACTAGAATTTTCTAAATTGCATGTCTTTCCATATAGTGAACGCAAAGGAACTGCTTCATCTAGAATGACCAATAAAATAGAAAGAGGTATCGTTAAAGAAAGAGCTAGAAAATTAATAGAAGTATCACATGAATTGGAAAATAATTATATGAATAAATTTATTAATAGAGAAGTAGAAGTATTAATAGAGGAAGTAAAAGACGGCTATAGTTATGGTCATACAGGTAATTATTTATATGTTAAAATTAAAGGAGAGTATCCTCACAATAGTTTTAAGAATGTGCGTATAATAAAAATAGAATATCCATATTGTATTGGAGAGTAGGAGGAGTATGTCTACTTATATAAAAGGAACATTTTCAAAAAGTATTTATGAAAATAGTACCGGTTATTATATCGGTATTTTTCGCGTTTCTGATACAAATGATGAAAAGTTAGCTAACTATATAGGTAGAACAATTACCTTTACTGGTTATTTCCATGAATTAAATAATCATGATACATATATGTTTTATGGCAAATTAGTAAATCATCCTAAATATGGAGAACAATTTCAAGTAGATAGTTATGAAAGAATTAAACCAGAAGAAGAAGATTCTATTATTGAATTCTTAACTAGTGGTTTATTTCCTGGAATTGGAGAAAAGAAAGCTAAAGCAATTGTTGATGTTTTAGGAAAAGAGACTTTAAAAACAATTTTAGACAATCCGTCTAATTTGATTTTAATACCTGGGATTAGTGAAAAAAATGTTAATGTATTACATGATAAATTAAAAGAATATGAAGCTAGTTATGAAGTAATTATGTATTTAACTGATATGGGATTTTCTACTAGAGATTCTATGTTAATATATAATACTTATAAGGGTAGAACCAAAGAAATAATAGAAAATAACATTTATAAAGTAATTGATGATATTAATGAAATGTATTTTAAAAAGATAGATAATATAGCTTTAGAAAATGGTGTTTCTAAAGATGATTCTAATCGTATTAAAGCTTCTATTATTTATATTATGAATGAAGTAAGTAATACTTTTGGACATAGTTATTATTACTATGATGAGATAAGTACTTATTTACCTAGAGTATTAGGCATAGAAATATTTGATTTAGATAAATATTTAAATGAATTAGAAAAAGATATTAAAATAGTTATTAAAAATGATAGATATTATTTAAGAGAAATGTATGAAGCAGAATGTTTAATAGTTAAAAGATTTAGATTATTAAATAGTAATAAAGAAACAGTTAATAAAAAGTTAGATACAACTATTAAAGGAATAGAAAGTTTCTTTGAAATTACTTATAATGAACACCAAAGAGAAGCAATTAAAAAAAGTTATATGAAAGACTTCTTAATCATAACTGGTGGTCCTGGTACAGGTAAAACTACTATTATGCGAGGTATTATTGAACTATATCGTATGATGAATAATCTTAGTTATGAAAAGTTAACTGAAAAAGTTGCTTTACTTGCTCCTACTGGAAGAGCTGCGAAAAGAATTACTGAATCCACTTTAGTTAGAGCTAGTACAATTCATAGATTCTTAAAATGGCAAAAAGAATCAAACACTTTTCAAGTAAACGAATATAATAAAAGTAAAGTAGAATTTGTTATCTTAGATGAATCTAGTATGGTAGATACTTATTTAATGGCTAGTTTATTAAAAGGTATTTCTAGTAATTGTAAAATTATTTTAATAGGTGATGATCATCAATTACCTAGTGTAGGACCTGGTAATGTATTACACGATTTAATTGCTTCAGAAAAACTAGAAGTAGTTGAGTTAACTGAATTATATCGACAAGGACAAGATTCTAATATTATTAGTTTAGCTTATGATATTAGGAATAGTAGTATTAATAAAGATATATTTAATATTAGTGATGATCTTACTTTTATTGAATGTCCTGATAGTGAAGTAACTACTAATATATCTGAAATATGTCATACATATTTAGATTTAAATTATCATGATTTTCAAATATTAGCTCCTATGTACAAAGGACTTAATGGTATTGATATAATTAATAAACAAGTTCAAGAAATATTTAATCCTAAAAGTAAAGAAAAAAATTCTAAAGAGTCAGGTGGAGAAATATTACGTGAAGGTGATAAAGTAATTCAACTTACTAATATGCCTGATGATAATGTTTATAATGGAGATATTGGTTTAATACATAGAATAGTCAATACTCCTAGAAGTGAAATACATGTTGATTTTGATAATAATATAGTTAAATATACACCTAGTAATTATAATAATTTTAGATTAGCTTATGCGATTAGTATTCATAAAGCCCAAGGATCAGAATTTGATGTTGTAGTTATCCCAATAGTTAAAGGATATAATAAAATGCTATATCAAAAACTTATTTATACTGCTGTGACTAGAGCTAGAAAGAAATTATATATTATTGGAGATTTTAAAGCATTAGACTTTGCTTCTAAGAATATCAATATGGATATTAGAAGAACAACTATTAAAGATTATTTAATTGAAGGTATAGAATAATTGTAGTATAATTACATTTGTTTGGAGGTAGAAGATGATTACCATAAAAAGCGAAAGAGAATTAGAATTAATGCGTCATGCAGGTATGTTAGTATCTAAGATGCATAAGTTTATAAAACCATATATAAAGGCAGGAATAACTACTAAGGAATTAGATAAGTTATGTGAAGACTTCATTTTAAAAAATGATGCAGTTCCATCTTGTAAAGGATATGAAGGTTTTCCAGCTACATTATGTACTAGCGTTAATGATACAGTAGTTCATGGTATTCCTGATAATTATAAACTAAAAGATGGAGATATTATTACTATTGATGTTGTTATTGGCTATAAAGGTTATCAAGGAGATGCTGCCTGGACTTATGCTGTAGGAGAAATAGATGATGATAAGAAGTATTTAATGGAACATACTGAAAAAGCCCTATATGAAGGAATAAAAGAAGTAAAACCCGGTAATAGAATAGGAGATATATCTGCCGCAGTTCAAAAATATGCTGAATCACATAACTTAGGAGTTGTTCATGAATTATGTGGACACGGTATAGGTCGTGATATGCATGAAGATCCAGAAGTACCTAACTTTGGAATTGAGAATACTGGTCCAAGATTAAAACCAGGAATGGTTATTTGTATTGAACCAATGTTAACATTTGGAAAAAGATATGTTTATCAATTAGATGATGATTGGACAGTTAAAACAGAAGATGGAGAACCAGCCGCTCATTATGAACATACAGTTCTAGTAACAGATGATGGTTATGAAATATTTACTCCAAGATTAGATTAACGTAAACTACCTGTAGATTTACGTTTTTTTATTTATAATAATTGAAAATTATTGTATATTTATAATAGTAGGTGATAGTAATGGCAAAGAAAAGTGTAATATTTTTAATAAATGGTTTGGGTATAGAAAGACCTGGCAGTTATAGTATCGCTATTGATCAATGTATGCCTAATCTTGCTCATGTAAAAGAAACATCTTATTTCACTACAGCATATACTAAATCATTAGAATATAGAGGAGCATATCAACGTTTCTTTTTAGGAGATACTTATAGTTTGGAACTAAGTTATATCAACACTAATGTTATTAATCAACAATTACCAGGTAATCCTACATATCAAAGTTTTCAACAAAGTGTTTCTGGGGAAGGAAAACTACATATATTTGTAGAACCTAATGATAAGCAAGTTGTCGATATAATAAATAATTTAGTTAATAGTTTAACACTTCCGGAAAAGAAAGAAATATATCTGCACCTATTATTATCACAATTAACAGTTAGTGATTATAAAGACTTAATAAGTACTGTTAATTATATAAAGTATCATCTTAATACTCATATAACTGTAGGATTCATAATTGGTAAAGAATACTTTACTGAAAATCCAACAAAAGATGAAAACGATTTTGCGAAAAAGTTATTATTCTATTGTTCAGCAGAAAGATGGATAGATACTGATAAAAAGTTACTTTCATTACAAGAAGCTAATATTAGACCTTGTGTTGCACCTGGATTCTGTGCTACTAATACATGTTTTATTAGTAATAATGATACAATTATGTTCTTTAATACTAGAAAAGATGATTATGATAAATTTATTAATTCGATTTTAAATAATGCACCTGAAGCATTCAAGACTGATACATTTAATTTGCCAATGTATTCATTAATAAAATTATATTCTAAACATGAAATACCAGCGTTTTCTGAAAATGTTGAATATAAAAGTAGTTTTTCATTATTATTGGAGAAATCTGATAAAGAAGCATTAATTATTACTGATGAAAAAAATATTGGTTTAGTAAATTTACTAGCTAATGGTTTAAATAATGTTAATAATCCATCAATTCAATTTATGAAAATGAATGATACTTATTATAATGATTATAATAATATTCTAGGATTAATAGATAACTCTATCTATGACATAATTATCTTTGATTGTTTTATGGATAAAGGGCAAACAGTTAATGATATAAAAGAAAATTTAACTAAAATAGATATAATTTTGGGTAATGTCGCTAAAGTCTGTGAGAATAAACACTCGTTATTTATTACATCATTATATGGGATGAAAAAGTCATTGCCATTAGCGCCATATAATACTGAAATGGTTACTATTGACTATGAAACTCAAATTCCAATTTTCTTCTTTGATTATTCTTATCCAAAAGGTAAATACAGATTATATCCAGGAGAAACAAATGATATTTTGAATTCTGCTGTAAGATGTGTTTGGGATAATTCTGAAGTATATACATTAATTAGATCAAAAGATATTTTAGTGAATTTAATGTCAGCATTCAAAAAATAAAAGCACTGATTATTTAGTGCTTTTTTTAAGTACTTTAGTAACTTTAGGAAGTGCTAAAGGATAATGACTAGAATTACTTTCAAATAAGATATATAATGAATTATCTTTGTAAAACAATCCTTCTGCCATTGGTGGAAGTTTTTCATTCTTAATTAAGTTTTTCTTTGTAAAATGATAATATGGTATTTCTTTGTTTTTAAATTTATATGTATCAGTAGTTTTTTCTTTAAATATATTTTTATAAGTAGTTAATTCAGATTTAATTAAATAAGTAAATGATTTAGTAAATACAAATTTATTATCTTTAGTAATAGTCATTCCTTGAACCATCTTAGGTAGAGAAACAACTAATTCAGGATTATCATACTTTAATTCATCATAAGCGCTGTATTTAAATAATAGAGGAGTATCATTTGGCACTTCATAGAAAGGTTTTAAAAAGAAGTCGCCAATCCATAAGTTTGCTTCTTCATCACAATAACAAAAGTCTCCACGAATAGGCAATTTACTATCATTATAGCTTTCTATATAATTTTGTGATGTCGTTAGTATTTCATCCAATGAAAACTCACTAACTTTATAATCACTAGTAATCCAAACATTATAACCATTAGTCGCAATACCACCCACATGCAGTTTGTTGTCTTTGCCATCTATAGTTCTAATAGCCAACTCTTTTAGTAACTTTTTAGTTTTAAAATCTACTACATATAGTTTACTAACTTTTCCTTTACCATTATATGATGTCTGTAATACTATATTATGCTGACCATCATAAGCCATTCCTTGAGGAACATAACTATCTTTTACACCAGGTGTATTAAATGCATCAGTATAAGCTTTCTTGTTTTTTTGATAAGAAACATTTAATCTAATATAATCAATTATTAAAATTAATAAAACTATTCCTAATAAACAACTAATTCCTATAAATACTTTCTTTAAATACTTCATAAACTCACTACCTTATATATAGTTTATCATAGATATTGAATAAAAAAAAGAAAGTATACTTTCTTATTTTTTTTCTAAATAATCAATTTCTGGTAATAAGTCTTCAAGATAACCGATAATTTTTTCAGGATTAAATTCTTTTGAATCTTTAATAGCTTCAGTACATATTTTAGTGACACCGCTGACATAGAATAGTGCGATTACTTCAGTAGGTATATTAGATTTATTAATATAATGT
>JAFRIS010000015.1 GCA_017432665.1 Bacilli bacterium | reverse complement strand
GTTCGAGTCCTATAGGGTCCACCATTACAAGCGAGTATGGCGGAATTGGCAGACGCGCTAGACTTAGGATCTAGTGTCTTAGACGTGCAGGTTCAACTCCTGTTACTCGCACCAATTAAAAATAAACAGCTATTCAGCTGTTTTTTGTTATACAATTGAAATATAAATAAACTTGTACTATAATATAGCAACAGGAGGGTTCATATGGAGAATCAAAAAGTTAGTGAAGAAGTAAGATGGTTTGATTTAGGAATAATACTATCGCTTACTACTTATAGAATGTATGCCGAGATGAAAGATATACAGAATGCATTACAATATATTGTAAATGATTCAATATATACACATCAAATACCTAGAGTTGCAGATTTAGTTGGACCATATATTTTATCTTTATATCCGGAATTAGAGGGTGTAGGAGTATATGAGAATGTTAGAGGGAAAGAAGCGGTTCTGGAGTTTGTGTCCAGTCAAAAAGAAATATTTGGTAGTAGTTTACCTGTAGCAAAAATGCCAAAAGATTTTGGATATACCCATATAGATCCAGTCAATGAATTGATTGAGATGAAATCTGAAAACAATACAAAAGTTATAGTAATTAAATAGTCATACAATATGTGTGACTTTTTGTTTGTTATTTTATATAAATTATGATAAAATCGAATTGAGAAATACGTATGATGAACATGATGATAATACAATTGTCTTATATTTTGAATCAGGACATGCAGTAATTTCATTATTTACTGAAGAACCTAAAATAATAGATTTTTAATAGGAGGATTTATGTATATTAGTGATATTTTAAATGAAATGCCAACTAGTTATACTAGTGATTTAGAAAAAAAAGTATATGAGAAATTGAATGAGTTATCTATTAATTTTGATAGAGTAGATAACGATACTGTTGAATCAATGGAAGAATGTCTTGAAATAGATAAAAAATTAGGTGCTGAAATTAGAAAGACAATTATTGTTTGCAATGATAAAAAGACACAATTCTATCTAGTAGTTTTACCAGCAGAAAAGAGGTTTGATTCAAAAGCATTTAGAGATAAAATGGAGTGTTCTAGAGTATCATTTGCCAGAGCAGAAGATATGCAAGAAATATTAGGAGTAGTACCAGGTAGTGCTACTGTTATGAGCGTTGTTAATGATAACGATGACAAGGTTAAAGTTGTTATTGATAAAGAAGTAGCAGATGCCGAGTATTTCGCATGTAATACAGGAGAAAATACTAGACATATTAAAATTAAGACTAGTGATTTACTAGAAAAATATTTACCTAGCGTAAATCATGATCCTAAAATTATAGAACTATAAGCATACTTTGTATGCTTTTTTTAATGCAAAAACATAATATTTATGCTAGAATGTTATTAGAATGGAGTGAATGGTATGATATTAGCTAACACACAAAATTTGTGTAGTAGTGCTGCTTTAAATGCTTTTATGTATGCTACTAAAAACATTACTAATATTATTATGATAATTGCTCCAATTTTAGCAATTATTAGTATGACTTTGTTATTTACTAAAATGATGGCTAATCCTGATAATAAAAAATTATTAAAGCAATTAGAAAATGCAGTTAAAGCATTGCTTGTTGTTTTCTTTATACCATTTATAGTTACACTAGTAATGCGTTTAGTTGGTGATAGAACAGAAATAACTAAATGTTATTCTAATGCTACTAAGCCAGATTTATATGCTAAATATATTAAAACAAGTGATGTTCCTTCTTCACCAATTATCGTTAATCCTGATGATTATGAAGAAGGTGGATATACTCAATTAGATTTTAGTTGTAAAAGTAAGTATATTAAGGCACAGTTTTCTTGCGAAACATTAAGGATAGTTGAAAGACATATCAATGATTTTAATTATTATAGTTTCAATAGTGTGATTAGTTCTTATGGTGGCTTTGATAAATATATGAAAAGTCTTGGAGGAGTATTTGCTAAATATTATGGAATTCAACCTAAAGTAACTACAGTTAAAGAATTTCAAGAAGTATCGGAATATGTTTTAGGTATGATAGTTATGTACGGTTTTGATTATTATAATGGTTCTGACGGTAAATATTGCAAATGGGGTGGAGGATGTCAACCGATGTCTAAAATAAGGCAAGGCACTCTTCCAAGGAGTGCTACTTCAGATGCTTTTTATCCAGATCAACTAATACATAGCCAAGATGGTTTATCTGATCGTACTCATTTTGATAAACTAATATCTAATCGCGGTGAAATAAATATGACCACTTGTTGTAATTGGACAACAGATATGGTCTACTATAAAGCTGGTATTTTTGGTACTGGTAGAACTGCTGTTAATCAATCAGCTAGTTTTAGAAAAATAGGTGCTGCTAAAACCAATAAAATAATTACTAATTATGAAGAGATTAAACCAGGTGATATTATTGAATGGTTTGATAATAGTATTGATCCTAATAATGTTAATACATGGAATAGTTGGTATCACGTTTCATTTGTTGGTGAAGTAGATAAAGATAAAAGAACATTTACAGCATATGAAACCGGTAGTTATTTAACTTCAGGTCGTAATCATAAGAAAGTTATGAGTATGGACAAGAAATTAAAAACTGCTGCAATAATTAGAGTTATTGATTTACAATAACAGGTGGGGAGGAATATAAATGTCGTTAATCAGTTTATTAAGTCCAGCTTTTATTAGTTTGGTTATATACTTAAATTTTTTGAGTCATAGAAGAGATTTGTTAAAGGATATTAGTTATTACTTTATTTGTAACATTATTATTAATCTTATTGTATTGGGAACTGTTCATTATATTTTTGGACATAAAGAAGTTACTTGGACATTAGTATTTACAATTAAATATTTACTAATGGCTTCTGTACTTGCAATAGTTTTACCTTTTGTTATTAATTTATTGTTAAAATTAATTAATAAATTATTTCCATCTATAGAAGCAACAATTAATACCGGAGTTAAAAAAGATGGTAAATTTAGCTTTAAAATGTTTTATAGAAAGAATAAAGTTTTATCAAATAATATTATCTTTATTGGATCAGGAGCTTTACTATTTTACATTTTAGATATCGTTATTAGATTAACTGCTATTAAAGCTAGTAATTTTGGAGGAAATGTGTTTATTGCTCCATTCTTATTCACTTTAGCTTATTATGGCTTATTCTTACTATTGCAATGTTATTTACCAAAAATATTAGCACGAATATTATCAATTATCGCTTATATACTATATATAGGATTATTTGTAGCTAATTATATGTTATTACAAATAAAAGATGAGGCATTATCAGTTGGAGAATTAACTAATGCTGGAGAAGGATTTAAGTTTTTAAACTTCTTAGTTCAAGAATTAAGTTTTGTTTTCATTATTACTATAATTTTAGCTATTGCTTTGGCTGTGATTAATTTTAAGTTTCTTGGTAAAATAAAAATAAAGAAGAGATTTAAATATTTTGCAATTGCAGTAATTGCTATAGTAGCCAGTTATTTCTTAGCAGTTATCTTACTACCAAGAAATAAAGATCCTTGGTTGCAAATCAGTAAAGCACGATATTATTATGATAACTTTATTAATCCAAAGAGAAGTTTAGCTGTACTCGGAATGTATGAATATACATATCGTGATGTTCATTTATCTATAAAAAGTAAATTTGATAATTATGGTAGTATTAAAGAAATAGAAACTGCCATTAATAAACATGCTGTACAAAGAGAAGATAATGCTTATACTGGTGTATTTAAAGATAAAAATTTGATTATGATTATGCTTGAGAGTATTGATTATTATATCGTTGATGATCAGTATATGCCAACAATGTCTAAACTTATGGATGAGAGTTGGGTATTCCCAGGACGTTTTAGTGCATTATCATCGGGTGGTTCAACCATTACTACTGAGTTTACTAGTCAAACTGGTTTAATATATGATACTAATTTCTTCAATGATATATTTGAAAATTATTATTCTTATTCAATAGCTAATATGTTTAATGATGCTGGATATATTACAAGCTCAATGCATGAGAATTCTGGTACTTATTACAATAGGCAAAAATTGCATCCATTACTTGGATTTGAAAACAGTTATTTTTTAATTGATATAGATTCTCATATACCACAATATACTGATGCCCAGATTGTCGATAATGAAGATTTTTATAATAAGATTGTGCCAAAAGATAAGGATAGATTTATGAGTTTAATTGTTACTATTTCTGCTCATGGACCTTTTGATACTACTAATCCTATCTGTAAGAGAGAAAATAAAATTTCATCGGATCATGAGTGTTTTGGTTATTTAGCTAATCGCACAGATATATTGTTTGATCATTTATTAACTAAACTTGAAGAAGATGGATTATTAGATGATACAGTTATTGTTTTATATACAGATCATCCATCATATTCATATAATTATCCAGAAGACTACTTAAATACCTTAACACCAGTTGATGAGAATCATAAAATTAAAGCAGTTCCTTTCTTAATATATAGTAAGGGTATGGAACCAAAGAAATTTGATAATTTATTAGTAAATGATATTGATTTACCTCCAACATTACTTAATATGTTTGGTATAGATTATGATCCTAAAAATTACCTTGGCGTTGATTTATTCTCAAAAGATCATCGTAATTTATCAATATTTACTGATACAAGTTGGTATGATGGAGTTACATATAGTGCTAATCCAAATGTAGTTGCTACTAACGCTAGTTATAAAGAGAATACAGAATATGCTCAAGATATTATTAATTTAAATAAAATGATTTTAAGTAATGGCTATTATAATAAGAGTACAAGAAAAAAATAATGTGTAAAGAAAAAAAGAATTTCTAATTGGAAATTCTTTTTTTGCTATCTATGATATAATAGGAATGTGGTGATATAATGGACATTTATAAATATATAGAAGAATATGGTAAATATACTTTTGAGGATAAAAAAATTAATCAAGTAGATAAAGTTATATTTTCTTTTTTATCATATGCTAATTTGGAAGATGTTTTTGAAAATACTAAATCAATGACTATTGGTGAAGCAAGTAAAAAATATTTGAAATTACATCCTGAAAAAGATATAAATATAATGGCTGTTAAAGAAGGTAACAAGTTACTAAAACATTTGGGTAATTCTGAAAGGTATAAGAATTGTATCCTATCTAATTATATATATGTAGGTAATACTAAAGTTCAATTTGGAGTTGTTACTATTGAATATATGCCAGATCATGTATATGTTTCTTTTGAAGGAACTGATTCAATGTTTAGTGGTTGGATGGAAGACTTTGTTTTAAGTTATCAATTTCCAACTATCTCACATAAAATGGCTATTAAATATTTGAATGATAATTTTACTTTAACTAAGAAAAGCATAATTGTTGGTGGTCATTCTAAGGGTGGTAATTTAGCTTTAGTAGCTAGTATGTATGCAAAGCCAAGTGTTAAAAGAAAAATTATAGAAGTAATTAATGCTGATGGACCGGGTTTGTTGGATAAAGCTTTTACTTCAATGAGATATAACAGTATCAGAAAGAAATATACACATATTATGCCTAATTACTCGTTTGTAGGATTATTTTTAAATCATTCTAATGATTATGTAGTTAATTCTACAAATAAAAGTATTTTGGCACATAATATAGTTTATTGGGAAATAGAAGAAGATCACTTTATTAAAACTAAGTTATCTCCTTTCTCAAAGGAATTAGATGAATCTATTAGTAAATGGTTTAGTAAATATAATTTGGAAGATAAGAAAGCTTTTATTAGTAATTTAAAGCACATACTAGAAGAAGCAGGAGTTACTAGTATTTTAGATATTAAAACTAAGAAAAGAAAATTAATGAGTTTGATTACTTCATCTAAAGAAATGAGCGATCATACTAAGAAAGTATTAATTGATTTCGTATTAATTATTATTAAGTGTTTTAGCGAAGTAAAAAAAGAAGAATTAAAAGACTTATTAACTAATATGTTTAAAATTACAAGTAAAACATTTAGTAATTTACCAATCTCTATAGAAAAAAGATTGAAAAGTTAAGATATTATTATATAATTAATATAAGTATTTGGAGGTTATTATGAAATTTATAGTTCAAAAAGAAGTATTTGATAAATTAGATGATTTATATATTGGTGTAGTAGTAGCTAAGGGAGTAGATAATTCTAAAGAATATAAAGATATTGATAAGATGCTAGAAGAATCAATGGCTGCTGCTAAAAAAGAGTTTTTAGATGTAAAAGCTAAGGAAGATCCAAGAGTAATCCCTTATCGCGAAGGATTCCAAAAAGTAGGAATTAATCCTAATAAATTCCAATGTTCTGTAGAAGCTATGGTTAATAGCATTTCTAAAGGAAGAGATGTTCCTCATATTAATCCATTAGTTAATTTAAACAATGCTATTTCATTAAAATATACATTACCTATGGGAACACATAATCTAGGATTAAGTGATAGTGATGTTGAATTAAGATTCGCAGTAGATGAAGATAGTTTTACACCAATGGGTTCTAAAGAACCAGAAAAGCTAGAAGAAAATGAATTAGTATATGTTGTTGATCATAAAGTAAGAACTAGAAGATGGGCATGGAGACAAAGTAGAGAAGGTATGATTGATAAGAATACTGAATATGTTTTCTTTCCAATAGATGGTTTTAAAGGATTTAATGATGATAAAGTAAATGAAGCAATGAAAGAACTAGAAGAAGTATTAAAGAAAGAATTTAAGTGTGAAACAAAGTCTGGATTTGTAGATAAAGATCATCTTGAATTTGAATGGGATTTATAAAAGGCATTAGCCTTTTATTTTTTGTCTAAAATATGGTATTCTAACTATAGGAGGCAATATGAAAAACTTAATTAGAAACATCATAGGAATATTGTTATTAATACTATTAATTTATATTGCCTATGGTACTGAAATAAAAGATTATTTTAGTAAAGAAAATAAGCATGAAAATGTTGTTTTAAATGATAAAGATAAATTTAAAATATACTTTATAGATGTAGGAGAAGCAGATTGTACATTAATAAAGAATGGTAATGAATACACTTTAATAGATGCCGGTAATAATCATGATGGTTTAAAATTAGTAGATTATTTTAAAAGTTTGGGTATTACTAAGTTTAAATATGTTATTGCTACTCATTTACATGAAGATCATATAGGTGGAATGGATTATATTATTAAAAATTTTGATATAGAACATTACTATATGCCTGATGTTACTAGTGAATATTTAACTTTTACTGAAGTAGTAAATGCATTAAAAGAAAAACATATTAAATGGGAAGTACCAGAAATGGATTCTACATTTAATATGGGAGATGCTAAATTTACTGTATTATGGATTAGTAAAGATGAAGAAGAAATTAATGATACTTCTATTGTTTTAAAATTAGACTTTAAGAATACTAGTTATTTGTTTACTGGTGATGCTACTAAAAATGTTGAATTAAAAATATTAGATAAAGATTTAAAAAGTGATGTATTAAAAGTAAGTCATCATGGGTCTAGTGATGCCTCATCTTCACAATTCTTAGTAAAAGTAGACCCTAAATATGCAATTATTTCAGTAGCTACAGTAAATGATTATCATCATCCACATGATATAACTCTTAAGAAACTAAATGAATTAAATGTTAAAACTTATCGTACTGATAAAGATGGTACTATAGTCTTATCTTCAGATGGAGAAAATTATTATTTTGAAACAATAAAGACAGACACAAATAATGAATAGGTGATTTGATGAAAGTAACAATTGAAAAATTAGATAATTTTGGTAGAGGTATTACTCATATAAATAATAAAATATGTTTTGTAGATAATGCTTTACCAGGAGAAGTGGTTGAAATAGAAATAACAAAAGAAAAAAGCAAACTTATCGAAGCTAAAACTATTTCTATAACCCATCCTAGTAAAGATAGAATAGAAGTAGACTGTCCTTATTATAATGTATGTGGAGGTTGTTCTCTAAGACATTTAAGATATGATAAAGAAAATGAATTTAAAGAACGCAAAGTACAAGAATTGCTTAAACACATTGGTAAATTAGATATTAAAGTAAATAAAATAATTTCTGGTCCTGAAAATAATTATCGTAATAAAGTTACTTTTCATAAATCTAAAAATATGATTGGTTACTATCAAAAAGGTACTAGAAATATTATTTCAATTGACAATTGTTTATTATTAGATAATGTTATTAATGATAATATTAAGAATATTAATAGTGATAGTTATGAAATAATAATTAGAAGTAGTAATGATGGTAATAGTTTATTAATTAATGATATAGATAGTATTATTACTAATATTGGAGATAAGAAATACTATTTATCTAAAGATTCATTCTTTCAAGTAAATAAATATTTAACTAAAGACTTATATGATTTAGTTAGAAAAAGTATTAATAAGCCATATAAAACATGCTTAGACTTATATTGTGGTACTGGTAGCATTGGAATATATATCAGTGATTTAGTAGATAATGTAGTAGGTATAGATAATAATAAATCTAATATAGAGGATGCTGAAAATAATATTAAATTAAATAGTATAAATAATATTAAATTTATATGTGATAATGTAGAAGATAAAATAGACAGTTTCAATAATATAGATTTAATAATAGTAGATCCTCCAAGAAGTGGATTAGATAATAAAACTAAGGAGTATTTATTAGATATTAATCCTGAAAGAATAATTTATATATCATGTGATCCTGCTACTTTAGCAAGAGATTTAAAAGAATTAAAGACTAATTATAATATCTTAGAAGTAACACCAGTTAATATGTTTCCTAGGACATATCATTGCGAGTCCATCACGGTATTAGAAAGGAAGTAAAGTATATGACTAATTTATTTTTAGCAATCGATAATTCTTTAGACACCGTATCAAGTTATTTGTCAAAATTATTTGATGTCTCAGAAGAAAGAATAATTGAATACTGTAATAAAATCGGATATAAAGATTATAAACTTAATATAGTAAAGGCATATGAAGGAGATCTTATTTATGACTATTCAAAACTTTGTAATTTTATAGATGAATCCATTAAAAGTGAAGATGAAATTAAAGTTGATAAAATTATAAGCAAGTATCATTTGTCAGTTGGTTTTGAAAGAGTTACAACACCCCAAATATCTGAATTAGAGACTAAATATAGTTATACTATATTTCGAGATAGTTTGAGAAGGGTATTAACTAGAATTCGTAATAAACAAGAATTAACACCTGATGATTACTATGATCTTGATGCTATATTTAATATATATTTTTATAAAATACCAGAAGAAGATAGAGAGTCAATTATTAAAAGCATTCCAGAAGATTATAAAAAGTATTATTTAGAAAAGAATTACAATTCAATATTCAAAAAAAAGCAAGATGGAATATTTTATTTTTATACCCCTAAATTAAATGGTGTACCAGTTCATTCTTTAGATTTTAATGAAGATGATATGGAAACAATAATAAAAAAAGGAAATACTAGCATATTAAATACTGCTGAAAAGTATTATGGCATGCTATTATTCTATATAGATAATCCTTATCTTCATTCATTTTTAGTACCTGATTACTTGAAAAAATCATTATCAATTTACAATAAAATAAATAATAATGATGTATTGGAAGAATTATCAAAACACTTTGATAAAAATAATATACTTGATTTTAAAAATAAAAGAGAAAAGAATAAAGAACAATACGAAGATGACAAGAAATATCATTTAAGTAATGATTTTATTAATAAAATCATAAGCAAAATACCTGAAGACTATAATGATTTAGAAAAAGTTTTATATGTATATTATACATTATGCTATATTCTTACATATGATAATCATTATTATGTTGATAATAAAACAATTAATAATACACTAAGAAGTAGCATGTTTAATATTGATGAAATGAATAATGAAGTTGTTTGTTATCAATTTGCTAGTTCTTTAAAAGATATTCTAAACTCATTGGAAATAGAAACTAGTAACCTAAAATATAATTATAATCAAGATAAATTTATGAATAGTCATCAGAAATTAACCATCCATGTAGATAATATGATATTAGATGCTGATTCAACTAGACTTGGAGCAGATAATGATGATTTGACATTTGTTAAAATTGGAAAAATTGGAAATGGTATTAGATGTAATATGTATAATAAAGATTCGCAACAAAAATTTTTACAAGCAAAAAAGAAAGTATCAGAAAGAATTATAGATGATTATAATATTAATTATTATAAAGATATAGAAGAGGATTTACGAGCATTTAATAATGTATACTCTAGAGATATAATCAAGGATACATCTAAAAAGTTTTCTCTAATTTTTTATGAATTAGATAAATTTCAACTTTCAAGAGTTGACTCGTTAGCATTATACAATCAATTGTTTAAATACTTATTCACAGATGATGAAAAGAACTATATCCGAAATAGTTATACTCAAACTGAGGACGAATGGTCTGTTAAAATTCGGAGTGATGATATGTTAAATAATAATACTTTATATTATAATTTTGATACTAAAACGATAGCTGTAAATAATCAAAAACAATTATGATGGTATCTTGTGTTTTGAATTAATTTAATTCTAGGAGTTTAAGAACATATTCTGTTGGCCTAGAACGGGCTTAGACAATATGTTCTTCGCCCTAGGACAGGGCATTGAGAGGTCATCTCAATTTTAGAAAGGAAGTAATTATGAAAAAAGAATATTATCATGTTGTTACGGATAAGGCAATGACATTAGGTCAAATCATAATTTTTGATGAAAAACATCATAGTGGTGTTTATAATCGTGTACATGAATTAAAAGATAAAGTTGATGATATTTATTTGAATCCAGATAAATATAATGAAAATGAATTTGATCATCATTTAAAAGTGGCTTTAAGAGAATTAGCATTAGAGGAAGTAAGATTAAAAAAATATCAAGATTATCCATCTAGATTGGCATCTTTATATGTTTCTAATACATTAGAAGAAGCAGAAAAATGGTATAACTTATTTATAGAATTAGGTAGACCTACATATTCAATTGTAAAAGTTGAAGTCAATGGAAATGAATTTATAGGTGATGCACAAAATTGTTTTGATGGAACAAAAGATAAAAATAGGAACTTGGAATTAGCAGAATATTATTGGAGAGGCAAAGATAATTTTAAAGGTAAAAATCCTATAATAGAAATAATCGTAAATGGAAGAATTCAAGTAGTAGAAATTATAAAGGAAAATTTGGAATTAAAATGACTTTATCTTATACCTAGAACCAGTCAAGTTCTAGGAGTTTAAGAATATGTTCTATTGACCTAGTACAGGCCTAGAGCATATGTTCTTCGCCCTAGGACAGGACATGTTGAATATGTCTGTGTGCTAGAATTGAAGTAAATCATTATATATCAATGAAAAATGACATAGCGACGCAGTTAAAAAATAGGGTGAAAATATGTTAAAAATGGTTAAATTTTGATAAAAAAATATTAAATATAATATAAGGTGGTACTTGTACAACATGTTTCCAAGTACCATCTTTTTTAACTTCGGACCACGATGGTCTGAAGTAGATAACGTTCGGAAAATAGATATATTACGATTATTTAAAACTCTACTAACACTGTGGATACAATTAGTAATTTTTATATTATAATCAATTGTGAATAGAGGAGGTATAATTATGAATCAAGAAAAAATAGGAAAGTTTATTGTTAAGGTAAGAAAAGAAAAAAATATGACTCAACAAGAATTAGCTAAGAAACTAAATATTACTGATAGAGCAATTTCACATTGGGAAAATGGAAGATCTATGCCTGATGCTGGAATTATGTTAGATTTATGTAAGTTACTTGATATTAATGTTAATGAACTATTATCAGCAAAAAAAATTGTAAAAGAATCTTATAATGAACAAGCAGAGGAAAATCTTTTAGAGATGAGACGCGAAATAGAAAGTCAAAACAAGAAAATTCTTACTTTAAATAGAATCATAACATTTCTTGGAGTTGTTATATATTTATTAATAGTTCTTGCGGCAATTTTTATTGAAATGCCTATGATAATAAGAAATATAATTATGGCACTTGCTTTAGTAATGTTGCTTTTATTTGGAGTGTGTAATCTTAATATTATCAGAAAAACTGGATATTATGAATGTCAAGAATGTAAGCACCAATATATTCCTACTTTTAATCAAATGTTTTTTGGTATGAGCGGAATAACTAAAGGTGACATATGGCAAATGAAATGTCCGAATTGTAACAAAAAATGTTGGCATAAAAAAGTCTTAACAAAAATAATGAAAAATAAATAATCATAATATTTTTACTTTCATGAACGGATGAGAATCCGTTTTTTATGTGATATAATATAAAAGAGTTAGGTTAGAACTAGAAAAATGACATGGCAATCGTACAAGAACAACCCATTGCGAAAGTATCACGGTTCTTGAGAGGAGATAATTTATGAGTAAATATGAACCATTATGGAATTATGTAAAAGATAACAATAAAGAAGAATACAAACTATCCTTTGATGAAGTTGCTAAAATAACTGGATTTCCATTTGATCATGCATTTTTATCATTCAAAAAAGAATTACCAGATTATGGATATGAATTTAAAAAATTATCTTTAAAGGAAAAATGGGTTTGGATAGTTAAAAAGAAATAATGACATAGCAAATAACCTACAGACAAGGCTGGTAGAATGTGTGTAATGACTATGCAAAGACCAATGAACATATAAAAAGTGAGATGTCAAAAACCCACGGTTTAGCCATTGCGAATCCATCGCAGTTTTGGAAAGGAAGTAAAGATGAAGATAATGATAATAAAAAATAATGCAATTAAGGTGATAGTATGGATAAAGAATTATATGAAATGATATTTAAAAGAAAATCTTTTCATTTATTCAGAAATATAGGCAATGAACATCTAACGGAAAATGAATTAAAAGATATTGAAAAAGTGTTTTCTAAATTGAAACCTTTGGTTGAAGATATTAAAGTTAAAATAAAAATAATAAAAAAGGAATCAGTTTTAAGAGGACAGGAATACTGTATATTATTTTATTCAGAAAAGAAAGATAATTATCTGCAAAATATAGGTTATCTAGGAGAACAATTGGATTTATATCTAGTATCTAAAAATATAGGTACTTTATGGTTTGGCATAGGTAAACCTGATGAACAGGAGTTGAATGGATTAGATTTTGTTATAATGATAGCAATAGCTAAA
This sequence comes from Bacilli bacterium, assembly GCA_017432665.1. Taxonomy (GTDB): domain Bacteria; phylum Bacillota_I; class Bacilli_A; order RF39; family UBA660; genus UBA3789. The sequence continues at coordinate 68,218 of JAFRIS010000015.1, read as the reverse complement.
GTGGATTCAGCTAATAAATTTAGAAAAGATATGTATAAAAGCAAAAGAAAAGAATTATCTGAAATATGGACTGGAGGAAACTTCCTAGATATAGCTAATATAGTTAGATTTGCTCCAAGTGCTTGTAATACTCAGCCTTGGAAAGTAGAAGTAAATAATAAAGAAATTAAAGTATATAGATATCGTAAAGATGGTAAAAGAGGAATAATGCCTAAAGATAAAGTAACCTATTACAACCAAATAGATATAGGTATATTTCTATGTTTCTTAGAATTATGTTTAGAGCATAATAGTATTAATTACAAAAGAGAGTTATATACTGAAGAAAATCATGAACAAGAAAAGAATTTAACTGCAATATATCATATTTGAGTTAATCATAGTATTGAAAAGTAGGATGTGAGAAAATGTTTGAAGAATTGATAAACGATCCCTTCTATAAAGAATATAAAAAATATAATAGATGTGTGTTAGATTATTTCATAATCAAGAGTAATTTGAGTCATAAAGATGTCCTATTGTATGCAATGAATAGAATAAAGGATGAAGATGGTTTTATAACTATAGACAAAGAAAAAATGAAATATAAAGAAATTAGTTCAATCGAGTTTTTTCAACTGCCAAAGAACTATGAAGAAGAAAGATATAATTTTGATTCTGGATACAAAAGACCATATTGGTTTTTATTTCTAGATCCTCCACATACTACAAAATATAAAATAGAAGATTTTATAAAAATAAATAATTTATTATTTCCTAAAGGAAAAGATAATTTAGAAATATATGATTGGAATGTTGAGTGGTCCAATTACTTTGATGATGGTTTAGAATGGTGGGGTGCCGCAGCAATATCTATCTATGACAAATTGCTAGATAGATACATAATAATTCTTGCATCATCTACAGATTAATTTATGAAATACTAAATGTAATTACGATATTAGGAGAGAAGGTAAAAATGAAAAAGTGTATTGTTTTTGATATTGATAGAACTGTTATTGATAGTTATATACCGGAAATATTAAGTTTACAAGAAGCAATTATGAATGTAACTGGAAAAAAGGTTGATGAAAAACAATTAAAAAGAATTACTAGTTTAACAACTGATAATTTCTTTCAAACTTTAAATTTGAGTGATGAGGAAATAGTTTTGGTAAAAAATGAATGGGATAATACATATGACAATTATGAAATAAAATGTTTCCCTAAAATTAAAGAAGTAATTAGAAAATTATCTAATAAAGGATATATTATAACTATAATTACATCTCGAACTATGAATGAATTTCATGAATTGGATACTGAATTAAAAGATATACTTAATTGTTTTAAATTGATAGTTACTTCAGACATAATAAAAAAGCCAAAACCAGATAGAGAAAGTATAAATTATTTGTGTAATCAATTACAACTAAATCTTGAAGATATAATATATGTTGGAGATAGCGGAATTGATAAAATATTCTCCCAAAATTGTAATATAGATTTTATTCCTGCCTGTTGGGAAAATAAAGAATTGGAGAATGAAGATAACGCTTGTTTTAAGGCAGAAGATTTAATGGCTATTATTTCGAAATATAATTCGTTTTAAAAGTATTAATAAGATAACAAAACAATTTTTGTTATTTTTTGCTTTTTCAATATAAGCGTGTTATAATATTACCACTTTCTGGGGGGAAGGTTTAATGGAACATTTAGTACATTATTTTTGCGAAATTAATATTTTTGATTTAGTTAATGAAGACATAGAAACTATTAATTGGACTATTGAAAAATGTGATTCTCTAATAGACTGTTATAAAAATAATAAAGAGTTATTTTTAAATGATTTAGAGAATTATAATAGGAAAATAAATAATTTGGAAGCCAATCGTAATATATTAATTTATAAAAAAACTATTATTGAAACATTAATGAATGGAATTGGTTGGGGAAATAATAGAGTTCATCAATATTATTGCTTTTATGGTGCACAATCATATGGATTTGCTTATAATTATTATGTTAGAAGTAAAAATAGTAAATATGCATTACCTAAAAGACACGGTTTTGATAAAGTGAGAAACAAAATAAGTCTTTTATTAATTGATAAGTATCGTGAATATGAAAGGTATGTAGATAGCATAATTAATTGTACATCGCGCCACGGAAAGTATGATGCGCGTTTCCTTGTAGAACTAGAAAGGAATTATAGAAAATTAAAACTATTTAAAAGTTCTATCTTAGTGAATTCTGAAGCCATTGCAAGTGTAGTAGATGACCTATATGATCTTGATATAGATAATCTAGATGATTACATTTTTAATAATCCAGAACGTTTGCTTGAAATCATGTGTGAGAAAAATATTATTACTAATTATAATAATCATAGTAATATTCCTGAAGAGGTGTTTTTGACAATATATCAAAAATACGCAGATATGTTAAGACATTATGGAACTAAAAATTGTGCAGGTTCAAATCCTAAGAGTAAAAATGAAGTAATCCTTGAATTATTCTGGGATGATAGATTAGACTATATGTATAATGATGAAGAAATTGAAATAATGAGTAAATTTATTGATTTTACAGATCTAAATATTGATAAAAAAGCAGTTAATGAGGTAAAGAAAGAAAAGAGTTACAAAAAAATATAACTTTGTAATTATTTTTTTATGTTATAATTCATATGGGTGAAATATATGCAAGCAATAGCAACATTATTGACATTTCTATTTTGGGGAATTGCTGATTTATTCTATAAAATTGGTAATCGTGGTGAAGGTAATAGAAACCATTTAAAGACAGGTATTATGGTTGGTCTAGTAATGGGTATTCATGGTACTTATTTATTACTTACAACTCATACTAATATTAATATTATTGATATTATTAAATATTTACCTGTATCATTTTGTTATATTGCTAGTATGGTAATTGGTTATAAAGGACTAAAGTATTTAGAATTATCTATATCTAGTCCTATTCAGAATACTAGTGGTGTTATAGTTGCATTACTTTTTATTATTTTCTTTAAAGAACATTATGATTATTCTTTCTATATAGCATTAGTTTCTATTTTTACTGGAATTATTATTTTATCAATAATAGGTTTAGAAAATAATAAAAAAGATAGAAAAGAGTTTAATAAGAAAAACACTTTTCAAAAAATATTAACATTAACAATTCTTTTTCCATTAGGTTATTGTATACTTGATGGATTGGGTACTTTCTTAGATGGAATCTATTTAGATAAATTAGAATTAATAGGAGAGACTGCTTCGTTAATTGCTTATGAGTATACTTTTGCATTATATGGTCTAGTAACTTTTATTTATTTAAAGATTAAGAAGGAAGAGTTTTCTATTGTAAATGAAAAACCGAAATTAGCAGCTGCTTTATTTGAAACAGCAGGAGAAATATTCTATGTTACTGCAATGAGTGGAAATTCTACTGTTGCTGCTCCCGTTATTGGTAGCTATTGTGTATTATCTATGTTATTATCAAGAGTATTTTTAAAAGAAAAACTATCTAAAAAGGAATATTTTGCTATATTTTTAGTACTTATAGGAGTAATTATTTTATCACTTCTTGATGTATAAAATTATTATGTTATAATTTATTTGTATGGAGGGTATAATGAAAAAAAAGATTAATAAGGATAATTTACGACTAATGGTTTTCTCAAGCGCTAAAGAATTAGGAGATAAGGTAGATAGGCATCTACTAGAAATGTATAAATTAGATCCAGATAAATATACATTTCAAATTGACTTCAAGGAATTATTCTTTGAAGATGGACATCAAAAAATAGAAATTAATGAAACAGTAAGAAGTATGGATCTTTTCTTACTTACTGATATTGGTAATTATTCACTAGAATATAAGATGCATGGATTTGTAAATCATGCTTCTCCTAATGATTTATTTACTCAATTAAAAGATGGTATAGGAGCTTGTAATGCACATGCTGATAAGATTAATGTTGTAATGCCTTTATTATATGCAGGTAGACAACACAGAAGAAACACAAGAGAAAATCTATTGTGTGGAGCAAGTCTATATGAAGTAGATAATTTAAGTAGAGTAAGAGGCTTTATTACTTTTGATGCTCATGATCAAGGGGTAGAACATGCTATACATAATATGGAATTTAATAATTTCTATCCAACTAATTCTATTTTAGAAAATTTAATAAATGATTTATCTAAAAACAGATTAAAAAAAATAGTTTTTGTAGCTCCTGATAATGGTGCTACTGGTAGAAGAAATGTTTATTTAAATTCATTTAATTCAAAGTTTATTCATCGTGAAGCAGGAGGATTTGTAAAGCAGCGAGACTATAATAATTTAGTAGATGGTAAATATCCAGTTATTAGTCATGATTATACAGGTAATAAGAATTTAGAGGGGTATACTGCAATAATAAGTGATGATATGATTTCATCAGGAGGCAGTATGTTTGACTGTATTGAGGAATTAAATAAATATGGTGTTTCACATATTTATGTATGTGTAACATATGCATTGTTTACTCGAGGAATAGATAAGTTTAAAGAGTACTATGAAGAGAAAAAACTATCAGGAGTATATACTACTAATCTTTCATATATACCTGAAGAATATAGAAGTGAAAAATGGCTTCATATCTGTGATGTATCAGAGTATTTAGCTGAAATTATTTATAATATTCATAACAATTTATCAATATCTACGTTAATGACTGACAAATCATATCCAGTAAGATTATTAGAAGAAAAATTTACTAAAAATAGTTAGGAGAAAACTCAAATGAATAAATCTAACAATAATGGGATCTCAGTAATAATAACTCTTCTTTTTGTCGCATTATATTACTTTGTTAATTCCTTTATCATAGTTGATATTAATCAAATAATTAATTATGTATTTTTAGGAATAATCTTTATTTCAGTATATATTGGAGCAATAAAACTATGTAGTGGTAAATATTTACTATTTAACAGGGATTATTTAAGTGCTTTAGATACAATAAGATCTATTTATGATTTCTTTAATTTTCATTCATCCCATGCAAGACTAACACACTCGATAGGAGATTCTGTTATTAAAGAAGGTAATAGATATTCTGCAGATGATAAAATACTATTTATTTCCATTCGTCTTGGAATAGTTTCTATTATTACTGTTATTTGGTATATAATCATTTATAATAATACTATTTTAACAAGGAATCCTAATACACTACCAACTTTTGTGATAGTATCTATTTTAGTTCCAATGATTTTTTTGCTTATAATACCGATTTTAATACCAATTCATAATGTAAAAAAGAAACTAAAACAGATTTCTAATTCAAAATAAAGAGTAATTACTCTTTATTTTTTTGTTTTATATTTACTTAAATGTTATATAATTATAAAATGAATATAGATAGGAGAATAGACATGAAAAAAGGTTTTGATAATAATAAATATGTAAAAATACAAAGTGAAAAGATTAAAGAAAGATTTAAATTGTTTGATAAATTATATCTTGAAGTAGGTGGTAAGTTATTTGATGATTCTCATGCAGCAAGAATACTACCTGGTTTTAAGAATGATGTAAAAATCAGTATGTTTAAAGAACTTAAAAATGATTTAGAGATAATATTTTGTATTAATGCAGGAGATATTGAAAAGAATAAGACTAGAGGAGAATATGGTATTACTTATGATCAAGAAACTTTGTCATTAATTAATAAGTCTAAGAAAATGGGCTTTTCTGTAAATAGTGTTGTTATTACTTTATATAAGAATCAAGCAAGTGTCGATAAGTTTATTAATCAACTTAATAGAAATGGTATTAAAACCTATATTCATACAGCTACAAAAGGATATCCTACTGATGTGGATATGATTGTTAGTGATGAAGGGTATGGGGCTAATCCATATATAGAAACAACTAAACCTTTAATACTAGTTAATGCACCAGGACCAGGTTCTGGTAAACTAGCAACTTGTCTTTCACAAATCTATCATGAAAATAAAAGAGGCGTTAATGCTGGTTATGCTAAGTTTGAGACATTTCCAGTATGGAATTTGCCTTTAAAACATCCGGTTAATTTAGCTTATGAAGCAGCTACTGCTGATTTAAATGATGTTAATATGATTGATCCTTTTCATTTAGAAAAATACGGAATTACAGCAGTTAATTATAATCGTGATATAGAAACATTTCCTATTTTACAAAGTATATTAAATAAAGTTTCAAATAAAGATATTTATTGCTCTCCTACAGATATGGGAGTTAATATGGTGGGTTTTTGTATTACTGATGAAAAAGTAGTAGAAGAAGCTTGTAAAAAGGAGATTGTAAGAAGATATTATAATGAATTGAATAATTACAAGATGGGATTATGTGAACAAAGTACTTATAAGAAAATAAAATTATTAATGAATGAACTAAATATTGATGAAATGTATTTAGATGTTATTAAGCCCGCTCTAGATAAAAAGAAAAAAGAGAATGGTCTTCCTGTAATAGCGATAAAAGTAAATAGAAAAATTATTACTGGGAAACAAACTGATTTATTAACTCCAGCTGGAACTGTTGTTTTAAATGCAATTAAATATATAAGTAAAATACCTGATGATATATATTTACTAAGTCCAACTATTTTAGAACCGATTCTTGAATTAAAAAAGAACATGGGTTCTGGTGATAGACTTAGTTTAACCGAAGTCCTTACAGCGCTTAGCATTTGTTCTGTTACTAATCCATTAGCCGCTAAAGCTATGGCAAATTTAGCTAATTTGAAAGATTGTGAAGCACATGCTACATATATTGTTTCTGGTACTGATAAGAAGGCTTTAAAGGATTTAAAGATTAATATTACTTGTGAAAGTGAATTTATTGAAGAATAGTAAAAATATTGTTATATAAAGATAGTTATGATAAAATTCAGTTAATGAAAGCGTGATGTTATGATTTTAGTTGATTGTAATAATGCAGTTTTAGCCAGTTTTTTATACATGGTTAAAAATGTATTAAATATTATTTGGATAGTTGGTCCGATGCTAGCTATTATTAGTTTGACTATTAATCTTACAATGCTAGTTAAAAATCCTGAAGAGAAAAAAGTTCCTAGTAAGATTAGGAATAGCATTATAGCTCTAATAGTTTTATTTATGATTCCAACTATTGTTAATGTAAGTATGGCTTTACTAGGTAATAATTTTGAAATTAGTTCTTGCTGGAAAAGTGCCACTAAACCTAATTTAAAACCAACTTATATTGATCCACATCCAGGAAATAGGCAATCTATTATTTCTGATCCTAATGGTTATGATCCTAGTGTAAGTGGTGGTGATAGTAGTTATAGTGGTGTAGATACTCCTATTACTTCATGTGGTAATTTGGAATACTGTAATAGATTTTTAACTAGTAATTATAATAATTCTAAACGATTAAGTGACGCTATTGCTAAGTATCATCCTAGAGTAGAATATAATTATGGTGATTCAAAAAGGACTTGGGCTGAAGCTATTAAAGCAGCAGAAAGTGGAAGATTAGTTGCTACTACATGTGTAGTTCCAACAAATTGGGGACTTACCGATGTATTAGGAAAACGTACAGTTGTGAACTCTGTTGGTTATGGAGGATTTCAAGGATATAAAGGAAAAATTACCCAATATACAAAGCAATATAAATTTGATGGTTCTATGAATGTTAAAACTGCCATTCAAAAAGGAATAATACAACCAGGAGATATAATTGGTGTTAAGGCACATACTTTCTCTATTTACAGTGTTAATAAAAGTACTGGTAGTGCTGTTGTCTTTGATGGTGGGCATAGATTTACCAATAATTGTAATGATTATAAATGTTCTACTATGATGACATATTCTGCTAAATCTAATGCAAGTATGAGGTTATATCAACTTATAAGGTGGGTAAAATAATGAAGAATAAAGAGAAAATAATTCCTATAGTAGTGTTTTTGATGACATTTATAGTATTCATAATAGTTTTTGTTTTGATTAATAATGTAAATAAAGATAAGTACTCGTGTTATGATTATGAAAAAGATATGACTTATACATTTAAGACAGAAGAAGAAATGCATCAAGTATGTGATAAATTGAATGGTAATGATGATGATCAAATAATGGAATCATACACAATTTATGATGAATTACTAAAAGTAGATGATTCTGATTTTTCGTTTTACCCATATATTAATGATGATAAAAAATTAGCTATAATAATTGCTATATCTAATTGTGAACATCCAGCAATAGCTAAGGAAAAAGCAGAACAATGGTTTAGTGATCATTCATATAATATTAAAGATTATGTAATTGAATATGAAAATTCTTGTATTGTTGAATAATACTTATATTTTGAGGTGATTATTTTGGAAATTATAGATTACTTAAGTGATAAGAAAACTGATGTTAATACTGCTGATTCAATGGGAATAGACATTTCATTGAACAATAATGAATTACTTATTAAAGGTAGTAAAATAGACTTACTTGAGTTAGCTAATTATATCGTTAATATTGCTTTATCAAATAATGCTTTTGATCATCTTCATATTGATAATTCAACGCTAGTAACTGATAGTTCTAGTATTCAAGAATTAATTATTGAAAAAACAAATAATAAATGATAGGAAAGAGTATTTACTCTTTTTTATTATTGTTATTTTTGCTATAATAAAATTGTATTAGAGGAGGATTTATGAAGAAACATTTGACTATAATTATAATTATTATTCTATTAATTATCGCAGCTGCTACTGTAGGAATAGAATTATATAAAAATAGAAAAACTCCATATGAAGGAGATATTATTAGTTTTAAATACTCATATGGTAATAAAAACAATGCATATTTTGACTGTGAAATTAGAAAAACCAAGAGAAGAACTATAGTAACAATCAGCGAAAGAACTACTAATAGAAGCACTAGAAGAATTAATGGTGTTGTAATTAAGAGACAATTAGACGGCTTAAGAGATTTAATAAATAAACAGAAAATTTATGAATGGAATGGTTTTGAAGAAATTGATAAAACCGCATCTGAAATTGATAATTTCGCTTTAGAAGTGCATTTTTCTGATGGTAGAGAGTTGATTGCTAAAGGTAGAGGAATGTATCCAAAAGATTATCGTAAAGCCTCTAGTGAGCTATATAATTATTTAGATGGTATTGTTGGTATATATGGTAGGAGTTCTACATATGAAATTAGGCGATGAAAGAAAACTTTTTGTAGAAGTTTTATCTGAATTAAATATTGAACATAAAACCATTGTTAAAATAGAGGTATATTTAAAGCAACATAATATTAATTTAAAAGAGTATTTAATTGAAGTAAGAAAAAATAAACCAGAAGAATTAACTGATGGTAGGTTAATGGATATTGCTCTTTCTATTTATGAAGGTAATTTATTTGATAGTGAAAGTAAAGAATTATCAATGGAGATGTATAAGAAAGAGTTAAAAATAAGAGAAAAATATCATAATTTAGAAGATAAAAAATTAGAAAAAAGAGAGTTAGAAGAGAATAAGAAGTGGTATATTGATCAACTGAATAAATTAAAAGCAAAATATCATAGAAAGTAGGTTATAGTATGCGTATTGGATGTAACCGCATAGGTAATATGTATTTAGGAGGGATTGCTTCATCTTTTGATGGTATCTTTACAGAAGAGGAAGTCCTAGTTGAAACTGGACTATCTGCTATTATTCCATGTGTCATTGGCGATGTTACTGATGCATATAAAATGTTAAAGGAAGAATTAACAAAATTAGATAGTAGTGATTTTGAAATTCTTGCCCAGGCAGTTTTAAATACTGTATGTGATTATTTTGGAGATTATTCTAATATTTCTACACGTCTAGATAATTATCCTGATGAAGATGATATTGATGATGAAACTGAAATTGGTAAAGTTTCTAATTTAAAAGGTAAGAATAGTGCTATGTGTGTTGAAAGAGCAATGCTTTCACAAAACTTATTAAAAAGTTTGGGACTTAAAAGCTACTATAAAGTTAGCGAAATTAATAAAAATGGAAAAAGTGAAGTTCATGCTTATAATTTAGTAAAAAATAATGATAATTATTACTTGTTTGATTCAACTATTCCTACTGAAAAAGATGGTATTATGACACCAATAATTACTGAAATACCTAAAGAGGTATTTGATAAAATGAAGAGTCCTCTACAAAAAGAAGGCTATTCAGTAAGAGTAGAACATTATAATCCATTACGCGATGAAGAAGTTACTATTACTTATGATGCTAATAGAGAAGATATTTATGATACAGTAAGTAGAAAAGTATTATAGAAGAATAGGGGAGATAATAAATGAATAAATATATGGAAGAAGCAAATAATTTGGCTAGAGATAATTTAAAAACTAAAGCAGGCGGTCCTTTTGGAGCTTGTGTCGTTAAAGATGGAGAAATAATTGGTAAAGGTGCTAATCATGTATTAAGTGCTAACGATCCAACTGCTCATGCTGAAATAATGGCTATTAGAGATGCTTGTAGTAAGCTTAATACTTATGACTTAAGTGATTGTGAAATATATACTACTTGTTATCCTTGTCCAATGTGTTTATCCGCTATCATTTGGGCTAATATAAAGACAGTTTATTATGGTAATACTAAACATGATGCTGAAAATATTGGTTTTAGAGATGATTTTATATACGATTTTATATTCGATTTAAAAAGTAATGATGGAGACAATAATGTCTTAAAATTAACAAAAATGGATCGTGATGAAACTATAAAAGTATTTGATGAATATAAAAATAGTGATGATAACGAAATATATTAAGGGGATGAATTATGAAAAAAGAAAGTTTATTAAAATTAACAATTATATGTCTTGTTATTTCAATTGTTTATACTATTTTAGTTAAAGTAGTAGATGTTGCTAGTATTGGTCCTTATGGAAGTAAGGTTGGTTTTTCCAGTGTCAATGAATCATTCAGAGATTTAGTTGGTTATAATAAGACTTGGTATACCATTACTAAATATTTAGGAGTGTTACCATTTTTATTAGTTGGCTTCTTTGGACTAATAGGAGCTAAACAATTATATGAAAGAAGAAGTCTTTTACAAGTCGACAAAAGAATATTATTACTTGGCTGTTTTTATGTACTATTAGGAGTTATTTACATTTTCTTTGAGAAAGTAATTATTAATTATCGACCATTTTTACAAGAAGGAGTCTTAGAAGCGTCATATCCTTCATCCCATACTATGCTGGCTATATGTATTTGTCTTACTTCTATATATGTCGCAAAATTCTATATTAAGAATAAAAGTTTATTAAAAGTATTTGATTGTTCAGCTATATTTTTAATGCTTTTGTTAGTAATAGGTAGAACTCTATCTGGAGTTCATTGGATTAGTGATATTATAGGAGGTATTATAATATCAATTACATTAGTATTAGCTTATTTAACATCAGTTAAATTAGTAGATCATACTAAAAAGAGAATATAGTAATTTCTCTTTTTATTTGCTATAATTATAACGAGGCTAGAATATGTTAGATGATGTAAAATTTGAATTAAAAAAGATAGAAACAATTGATAATTTACATGAAAAATATGATGTATTTGTAAAAGTGCCATTATCATTAGGATGGATTGAAAGAATGAGTTTTATCGTTGAAGATAATCAAAGAAGAATTCTTTTTAATATGCATCATACTAATAATACTTCTGAGTATGCGTGTTTTGAAACACAAGTAATATTAGATACAAGTGCTTTATATCATTATTATTTCTCTTTAGTTGCAAACAATAATTATATGTATTTTAAAAAGAAGAATAATGATAAGCCTAATCAAATATCAACTGAAGACATGTGGAAATTAAGTGTTAATTTTGAAGTTCCTGATTGGGCTAAGGGTAAAATGATGTATCATATTTTTGTAGATAGATTTTATAGAGGTAATAAAGAATTACCTAAAGAAATGCCACATCGTACTATTCATACTTCTTGGGACGAAGATGTTGTAATAGGACCAAATGATGAAGGTATTTGGAATGCTGACTTCTATGGCGGTGACCTACAGGGAATAATAGATAAATTAGATTATATAAAGTCTCTTGGAGTTAGTATCATTTATTTAAGTCCGATTGTTTGGTCGCAGTCTAATCATCGCTATGATGCTGCCAATTATGAAATAGTAGATCCTTATGCTGGTACTAATAGTGATTTAAAAGAGTTGTGTGATAAAGCTCATGAATTAGATATTAAAATTGTTTTAGATGCTGTTTTTAATCATACTGGTAATGATAGTAAGTATTTTAATCAATATGGTAATTTTGATAATTTAGGAGCTTATCAAAGCCATGATTCTCAATATTATGACTTTTATCGTAAATATATTCATAATAATCAAACATTCTTTGATTACTGGTGGGGCATGAAAAATTTGCCTGTTTGTGATGGTAGTTCAGAGATATGGCAAGATTATATTTATGGCGAAGGTGGCATAATTGATTTATGGTTTAGTCTAGGTATTGATGGATTAAGATTAGATGTTGCTGATGAATTATCTGATGAATTTATAGAAGGAATTAGAAGAGCAGTAAAAAGAAACAAGTCTGATGGTTTTATTTTAGGTGAAGTTTGGAAGAATCCAATGCGCATGAATAGAAGTTATATTTCATCTGGTCAAGGTATGGATACCGTTATGAATTACACACTAGTAGATGCCTTGATACGATATATTAAGTATCGAGATGTTAATAAATTGAAAGATGTTTTATATCAATTAAAAACAGAGTATCCTGATGATACCCTTAATAGTTTAATGAACTTTACATCCACTCATGATATTAGTAGAGCCATTAATATTTTTGGTACTAGAGAATTTCAATATAATGGAGAATGGGCTTGGAATTTATCCAATAATAATATTTATTGGCAAAAAGATTACAAGTTATCGCCTGAAAGTTATGAATTGGGTAAAGATATTTATAAGACTTATTTATATACATTAACTTATTTGCCCGGTATTTTATCAATATTTTATGGTGATGAAGTAGGATTACAAGGAATGGGTAATTTAGCTAATAGAAGACCTTTTCCATGGAATAATATAGATAATGATATGTTGGAATTTGTAAGAAGTATTGGTAAGATTAGGAACAAAGAAAAATACTTAGAAACAGCTGATTTAGATATCATCGATATTAATGATAAATATTTTATGTTTACTCGTTCTAAAGATGATGAACAGATTTTATTTACTATGAATAGATCTAGTAGTAAAAGTAATTTATATATACCAGAAAAGTATCGAGATTATGAAATAATACATAGTCATAAAAATACTAATAAAGAAGAAATAGATAGCCATGGGGTTTTAGTATTAAAGAAATAGATTTAGGAGAGATAAGTATGAGGGAAAAGATAACTCTAGAACATTTTCGAGAAATAGTTTCTAAAATTAATGCAGAAAATGAAAGAATATTTGCTGATTCTGATAACGTTGACGATACTCAAGCATTAAAATTAATTGAGGAATATGGAAATACAATATATCCTTTATTGCAAGAACTAACTTCTTATGACTTGAGTGATATTCCTTCTACAGAATATGATTTTGTTATTTTTGTTCCAAAAGATAAAAGTATTTCTTTTAATGGTACTAATGCAACAATAAACTTATTAGATTTGGGTTGTTATTTAGAAATTGCAAATATTAATTTTGAAAATTGTAATATTATTAATTATCAATATTTAAATACGTTAGAAGGAGAAAGAGTTACTTTTGAAATATCTCGTCAAGTATTTGGTGAAGAAACCATTAGAAATCATCCGGATGTTTTCTTAGATGATAGTTTTGATATTGAATTTAGACAAAAATACTTAAATGGTCAATGTGTAATAGAAGATTTAATTGGATTTTCTCCTGAACAAATAGCTAAATTTTCTAGAAATCATCGATATGTTAGAGATTTTGAATTACATAGATTTATTAATTCATACGGTGTAGAACCCGCAATTAAAGCTTATAAAGAAGATCCAAATTTTTACTTAGTAATTATTAATAATATCAGTTTTCTTAATCAAGAACTTATTGATAGATTTGATGTTAAGGAAATAATGAATCATATAAATCAAGAATTAAGAGAATCTTTTGCTTTTGAACTTTTAGGTAAATCCGATGCGACTAAAAGTACTTTTAAAACAATTTTTATTGAAAATTATACTACCGATCAAGGTTTAATAGATAGATATTATAAAGGAACATTAACTTATGATGATTTAGTTAATAATCAAGAAATATTTACAGTATTAGAATATGATTTTTCTGTTGATTACAAAATACCAAATAATTTTGCTAAGATGTATGAAGAAATTGGATATCAAAAAGTAATTGAATTAAATAATAAATATCCACAACTTATGCATGCGTTATTTAGCAATGAAAACGCTCCTAAAGTATTAGATTATTCTACTGATTTTAATCCTAATAGGATAGAAGATACACTTCGTGCTGAAGTTCGTAAGTATTTAACAGAAGGTATGGCTGGATCAAAAATACCAGAAGGTTTCTCTGAAATGTTTACTAAAATTGTTTTTGACATACCTGATCCAAGCGAATTAGAAGATTATGAACATATTATAATTAAAGATTTTGATTCACAAGATGTAATTGATAGAGTAGGAGCGGGTAACTTATATAGATTTAGTCAAGAATCTAATATGTATGAATTATATAAAGAAATTTATGAAAGTGGCTTTATTGAACGTCTAATTGATAATTATAACCGTATTCCATTTCATAAACCACCTAGATATGAAGATTTTGTTCGATGGATGATAGAGACTTATTTAAATGACTCAAATCGTTTGTCTGAAGTGCCAGATTTTTCAAAAATAAGTCCAGATTTAATTGTGCCTAAGGAATTTTCAAAAATTCAATATATAACTAATTGTGCAACAATACAATATTTAACTACTGAACAAAGAGAGTATCTATGTACTCATGATATTAGATATAGGTTTTCTAAAAACATTTGGTTTGTTGGAGAATATTGTGAGAGATTTGGAAATGAAAACTTTTTAAATTTCTTAAATCAAAACATGCTGTTTTTTGAAACTATTCTTTATGAAGATGATTTTGATTTTACTAAATCTGAAGAAGAAGTACAAAATCAGTTTTATAAGGCAATTTATGATGATTACATAGGACATGATGACTATAAAAACGCAGATTGGATAGTATTAAATGAGGAAATGATTAAACGCTATCCACAATTTGATTTTTCTGATATATCGGATAATTATATTAGAAGAATTTTAATGGAAGGTAAATTGGGTGCTAGAATCATAAAGGAAAATCCTGAATTAGTTGAAATACTAAGACAAAAAGATTATAGAGCAATGACCAGAAAAATTCATAGTACGTTGTCTGAAGAAGAATTTTATAAGTTAGCTCCAATCTATGGTAAATTTTTAGATTCAAGAGCTCATAATCATTCTTATGAAGCCATGGAACAAAATGCCTATCAGATGGTATTAAATGGAGAAGAATACGATGAAACTTATAGAGAAGTATTTAAAAGTCATTCAGAAATGTTTTGTTCTGATAGTGTATCTCCTCAACTAAAAGATGCTTTTTATGGTAAATATATTGTATATACTGAAGAGAATATTAAATACTTTAGTGAAACAAATATAGCATTCGGTAATCATGATATGTTATTTATGGCTGATTTACAACTTGAAGGGAAAACTAGAGAAGAAGATAATAGAAGAAAGTATTTAATCATGGAACAGTATAAAAAAATCCGTGAAGATGATGAAAATTCGCAACAAGAATTTAGGGATTTTATTAGAGAAAATTATCATGAATTAACTGAAGAAAGAATTGCGATTTTAGGAGAATTGTTTAATAGAATCTCTTATGCTAATTCTTCTGAATTAGTTAGAATTAGAACTGAATTAGAAAGACAATTATTATATGTAGATGATCCTTTAGAAAAGTTTGATACTATTGAAAAAATATTTGCTAGTAATCATATCCCTGGTTTTGGTAAAAGATTTTTAGTCTATAAGACTATTAATCCTGATATGCCAATTTTTGATCGTATGTCACCAGTATTAAAAAAGTATGAAGATCATCCTGAAATAAAAGATGCTATTATATTTGCTGATTTAATTAGAATTAATTTAGAATCAGCTAATACAGATTTTGTTGATTATCTTGATAATATTGAAGCTGGAGAAAAACTTTATCGAGAAATAATAACTGGTGAATTATATGGACCATTATCTTTAGATCAAGTTCATTTGCTAAAGCAATTTTCTGAGTGTTTAAAAGCCATCTATAACTACAGTAGAATGCCTAATAAAGATGAATTTGTAGAAGTGGATGATCCTATTGAAAATATTAAGAATTTAAGTAAGTTCTTAAAAGTTGATAATTCTAGTTCAATAGCAGATAGAATTGTAAAGATGTATTGTTACTTCGCAGGTATTGAAAGCGTTGAAGATGCTAGAAGAATTATTGATTCAGCATTAGATTCTATTACAGAAAGAAATAAAGATAAAACTGATTTTTCTCTTAAAGCTGGTGATTTAATCAAAGGAATTGGTGATATTAAATTCTTAGGACGTATTCTAGATAATGGTAGTGTAGCTCAAGAATTCTTGGGTTGTGATGCCAATACTGATTACACCCCTTTAGATACTGACTGTATAAAGATAGCTAAGGGTGGGTCTTTTGTAGAGAGCGTTTCAGCTACTCCTGCCGCAACACATGGACCAATATACTTTGTTTTAAAAAGTGATAAATTTTTTGAATCACGTGATATGGAAAATAAGAATAAAGAATTACCTAAGAGAATTAGAGACAATATGCGAAACTATGAATTGTTTAGAACTGGTACAGAAGAACATTTTGGTATCCGTACGGGATTCCCAATAGGTTATATTGACCATATTGTTACAGAAATTCCTAATAAGCAAATTGGTTATGAATTAGCTCGTAAAGGAGTATATATACCAGTAGTAGATACTGATAATAATTTGATATTTACTTATGATGATTATTTAGAATTACGAAGTAAAATGCAAGGATTATCCCATTTGGGATGTCCTGAATACAAATTATCTGATAATTTAGAAACTCCTGAAATAGTTGAAATTGCTAAATCTTTAGATGACAATGCTAGTAATGTTGCTGCTATTCAACAAATAATATTTGCTGTAATAGAAGAAGTTTGTAAAGAACAAGGTATCCGTGAATTACGACCTTATCTAAGTAAAGATATTACATTTGGTTTCTCAGAATTAATTGATACTGGTTCTACTGGTAGAGGTACTAATAAACCAAATGATAGTGATTTTGATTATATGATGCGTCTAGATACTAATATTTTTAAAAATACTGTATTAATAGAAAAATTAAAAGTCGCAATAAAAGAAAAAATACTTGAAAATGGTGGTACTGTTGAGATTACTAATAAAGGTGATTTTAGATTTAGTGGCGTTAATCCTGGTGAAATAGCTGATACAATTGATATTGATATTTCTTTTACACCTAAGACTGATGGTATTGAATATACTACTGATCTTTGCTTAAAGGACCGTTTAGAGAGTATTAGAGACCAATATGGAGAAGAAAAGTATAAACTAGTAGTAGCTAATATTATTTTAGCTAAAAAGGTTTTAAAAGAAGCTCACTGTTATAAAGGACATTTTTCCAATCCGTCTGAAGGTGGACTAGGAGGAGTAGGAGTAGAAAACTGGATATTACAAAATGGTGGTTCATTCTATGATGCTTGTTTATCATTCTTAGAAGCTGCAAACAGATCAAAAGATTTTGAAGAATTCAAAGAAAATTATCAAATCTGGGATTTTGGAGAAAACTTCGAAGGAAAAATAGGTAAAAATCATGATGAGTTTGTTTCTCACAAAATGGATTCTAGTGGCTATGAAAAAATGAAAGAAGTAATTACTAACTATTTACGAAATGTAAAATCTAATGAAGAAATTGCCAGTATGATTAATGAAGAAGAACCTGTATTAGATAGTACTGATAAATTTGTGTTATAATATTGATAGGAGGAATAATATGAAAGCAAAAGTATATTATTGTAAAGAAGTAACACCTGAAAAGGTAGTTGATATGTATAAAAAACTTGGTAAAGAGCTTACTGGAAAAGTAGCAGTTAAAGTACATTCAGGTGAAGAAGGTAATCAAAACTATTTAAAACCAGAATTTATGAAGCCAATGATTGATTATGTTAATGGTACTGTTGTTGAATGTAATACTGCTTATGCAGGAGAAAGAAATACTACTGAAAAGCATTTAAAAACTATTGAAAAACATGGATGGAGTAAATTATTTAATTTTGATTTAATGGATGCTGAAGGACCTGATTTAGCGATTCCTATCAAAAATGGAGTACATTTAAAAGAAGATTATTTAGGAAAAAATATTGCCAACTATGATTCTATGTTAGTACTTTCACATTTCAAAGGACATCCAATGGGAGGTTATGGAGGAGCACTAAAACAATTATCTATTGGTTGTGCATCTAGTGAAGGAAAAAGTTGGATTCATTCTGCAGGAACTAATAAAGACCAATATAGTTTATGGAATAATTTGCCTCCTCAAGATCATTTCTTAGAAAGTATGGCAGAGGCCGCTTCTGCAGTAGTAGACTATTTCAAGGGTAATATGGTATTTATTAATGTTATGGCTAATATGAGTGTAGATTGTGACTGCTGTGCTGAGGCTGAAGATCCTTGTATGAAAGATATGGGTATTTTAATTTCTCTAGATCCAGTGGCTATAGATCAAGCTTGTATTGATATCGTTATGAATAGTGATGATTCAGGAAAAGAACACTTTATGGAAAGAGTTAATTCTAGAAATGGTATTCATACTATTGAAAGGGCAGCTGAACTTGGCGTTGGTTCTAGAGAGTATGAATTAATAGAGGTTTAATATGAATAATCAAGTTATTGTTAATACTGGGGATTTAAGAAAAATAACTAATAATTTAATTAAAGAAAAAAATGAAATAATGGATTTGTATAATGAATCATTAAAAGATATATTAACTACAAGCCAAAAAGAATTAATTAAATCAAAAGAAGATATTGTTGGAATTAGTGATGAATTAAAAAAACTATTCACTAGATTTGATAGTGATATTTCAGAATTGACTAATCTTTTACTCACAAAAATTATTCCTGAATATGAAAATCTTTCTGTTGAAATAAAAGAATTATTTAATAAAACCTTTGCTTCAGAACTAGGTAATTTATTAGATATTAATAAGTAGGTGAATTTATGGAAAATAAAGAGATTATAATTGCAAATATTGATAAAACTACTGAAAAAATCCATAAGATTTGGAATGATTTAAATATATATGATTTAGAAAATCTACGACAATCATGGAAAGATGAGTTATGTGATGAGTTTATAAAGAAGATTAAAAGCACTGATAAAACTATTGTCGCTATTTTAGAACAATTAGATTTATTAAAAGAGAGTTGGCAACTAAAACAAGATTTAATTGATAACCAGGAGGTAGCCGAATGAGACTAAAAGAAAAACAAGCACAAGAAAATGAAAATGACAATGATATTAAAGAGTATAAAAATTTAAAGAAGCAATTAAAGTCGTTGAAAAAAGAAATAAAAAGTGAAGAAGATAGTGCAGATAAATTATTAGAAGGAGAAAATAGAAAAGAATTTATTGGAGCCTTGGAAGATGCGACTAAGTTTGTAGATAGTATTTCAGAGTGCTTCGAAAAGTTAGAAAGAGATAAACTTTATCGTACTCCTCATGATTTTAATGATTTAAATAATAAAACTACTAAAAAAGTTATAAAAGCAAAAAAGAAAGATTTAGAACAAATCGCAGATGAAGTAAATTTTTATGTTGAAAATCCTGTTCTAACTAATTTATTTCTTGAAGTAACTCTTAGATGTAATGCTAAGTGTGAACATTGTGGAAGTAGTTGTGGTTATAAAATACCTAAAGACGAAATAAGTACAGAGGATTTAAAAAGAACTCTCTTAGAAATACATAATAGATATGGTGCTCAAAATGTTTTTCTTACTGTGACAGGTGGAGAACCTCTAATGCGTAAAGACTTATTTGATATCATGGAGTATGCTGTAGGATTAGGTTTTAGATGGGGAATTACTACAAATGGAATGCTTATTAATGAAAAAACAATTGAAAATTTCCGTCGAACAAATATGGAAAGTATTTCTATTAGTTTAGATGGTCTAAAAGAAACACATGAAAGTTTTAGAAGAGTACCTGGTTCATACGATAAAATTATGAAAGCTATTGATCTATTAAAAGGTTTAGAAACTTTAAGATCACTTCAGATCACTACTGTTGCGAACAAAAAGAATTTAAATGAATTAGAAGACATATATCAAATGTTACTTGATAAAGGTATTGAAGAATGGCGTGTAATGGGAGTGGATCCTATTGGTAGAGCCTATGATAATGATGGTATTTTGCTCGATAAAGATGGTTTAATATATATGTTTAATTTTATTCGCGAAAAGCGTTTAGAAGGTAAAATGATAGTTGATTATGACTGTAGTCATTATTTAGGTCTTAAATATGAAAATATTTTACGTGATCACAGTTTCATTTGTGGTGCTGGATTATTTATCGGAAGTATTTTAGCTAATGGCGATATCTGTGTTTGTCCAAACGTTAGAGATCAATCGTTAGTTCAAGGAAATATTAAAACAGACAATTTTGTAGATGTCTGGGAAAACAAATTTGAAATCTTTAGAAAAAAACGCTTAACTACTAATGCAAAATGTAAAAAATGTAAGAGTTTTAAATATTGTAGAGGGGATTCGTTTCATACATGGAATTATAAAGAAAAAGTGCCAAATATGTGTATGAAAGAAATATTGGGAACAGATTTTGTTGAATAAATAATTTTTATGTGTTAATATTATATTGTAGACTAGGAGGTATTATAGTATGGCCTATAAATCAGTAGCAAAAATTACATGGAAAAATCCTGATTCAACTGTATTTGGAATCGTTGAAAATAGTGCAAATGCAGTTGTTCCAACTGCAGATGCTTTTCTTGAAACAAATGGCGATTTTTCTGAATCGGTAGTTACCGCAAGTTCTCCAAATATAGAAAATCTTGTGAATTCTAAACAACAATTTTCTGGAAAGATGGGTTATGGTACTGCTACAAGTAGTGGAAACTTTAATAATTATATTCAAGCTAAATATGGTGTCGCAATTAGTCATGTGCCACCTCAACCAAAATATGGTGTAATGATTAATCCACCTTCAGGTGTTATTCAACCAAAATATGGAGTTGTTCTTCCTGGAACTGGACAAGATTTAAATATTACATATAATCAATTAGAAGAAATTATTGCTACTTTAAAGAAATCAATTTCCTCTTTAAAAAATTCTTGGGAAGTTGAAACTAAGAGAAATGTTGCTAAACTTGATAATTCTTGGGTGGGTGAAGATTGTGCTAGTTACACATCTAAATTAACTGGTATGGATAAGAAAGTCACTAATACAATTGCTGCTTTAGAATTATTATGCAGTACATATGAACAAGCAAGAGATATGGTTAAAGAAAATCAAGCTAAGAATATCTCTGCAATAGAAAGTGCAATTTCGAGGTGATCTAAATGGCTAGTTATAGTGGAAATGCAATTACAACTGCAGAATTAAAAACAGTTTTAACATCTTTAAAGAATCAAAGAGAAGCTATCAGTAATGAATATAATAATAATATTAGAAGAGTATTAGACTCTAGTTCTTCATGCTTTTCAGTTGCTGGCTTAGATTATAATACAATTATTGATACGTTTGACGATACTTTTTCAACTATGGATAAGAATTTTGAAAATTTGATTTATGTATTAGAAAATAACATTATAAAAAATTATACTGAGTTAGTCGCAGCAATTAGACAAATGTTCGGAAAAAGTTTTGCTGATAAATTAACTAATTTGTTAGGTATAAATAGTAAATAAATGCTATACAGAGAAAGTATTATTACTTTCTTTTTTGTGGTATAATTTAGGTGGTGATATTATGAAATATATCTTCTTATTAAATCAATTTAGTTTAAAGACAGAGACTAATATTATTAAGAAACAAATAGAAAGAGTGTGTAAAAAGAAAAAATTAGACTTTGTTATTGAAATAAATAGTATTACTGTAACTACTGAAAGTATTTTAAAAAAATATTCTAAATCTCGTAATATTATTATCGCAGTAGGTGGAGATGGTACTATAAATAGAGTTTTAAATGCTATTGCTGGTACTAATAATGTTTTAGGATATATTCCTTATGGTACTGGGAATGATTTCTATCGTACTAATAGAGAATTATTAAAAAAAGGAATAAATAGAGTAGACTTAGTTAAAATTAATGATAAATATTTTATCAATATAGCTTGTTTTGGAATAGATGCAGAAATAGGTAATAATATTGATATTGTTCATAGTAAAATGCTACCAAAAAAGTATCGTTATAAAATGAGTTTATTAGTTAATTTTTTAAGATATAAAGCTCGATATTTTGAAGTTGATATAAATGATCAATATATTAGAGAAACATTCACTACAATAGCTGTTTGCAATGCAAGATACTATGGAGGAGGATATAAAGTATCTCCTAATAGTTCTCTTACTGATGGTATATTAGAAGTAGTATTAGCCTATAAAACTAATAAATATGGGATGGCTAGAATGATTAATAGCATGAAAGATGCTCTTCATTTATATTATCCTAAAATAAAAGTATTACAGACTGATAAGCTTACTATAAAATCTCCTAAAATGGTTTCTTGTAATATAGATGGAGAAGAATTATGTGCTAGTAAATTTGATATTAGTATTATTAAAAGTGGAATAGAAGTATATTATGATCAAGAATTGATAGATTTAATTTTAGAAAAAATATAGATATTAGATAATTAAAAGAACTTTAAATAGTTCTTTTATTATTGATTAATTTTTGATATAATTATTTATGATAAAGAGGGATTTGTATGAGAGCAGTATTAAAAGCAATTAGAAATGCATTAATAATTATCATAGTCATTGGCTTCTTATTAGCGGGATTAGATTATGTTAGAATGAATTCTGGGGAAGTACCAATATTTAATATTAGTAGTTTTGATTCTAAAACTAGTATTCAAACATATAGAGGTTTCTTCTATGTAGCAGAAAGAAAAGTAAAAGCATCTACAAATGAACCATTAGTAGATTCATCTAATATTAGTTTTAAAATATTAACTTTTGATTTAAAAGTTCCTCGTAAATTTACAAAAGAAGATACATTTACTGTAGAAACTGAAGTAATTAGTAATTGTCATGAAAAAGCCAAATTATACTACGCTAATTTAAAAGTAAAAGTATATTTATACTGTTTAGATAGTATTAATCTTAAAGATGGTAAAAATAGTAAGCCTTTATCTGATTATATTGCTAAAAATTGGCGAATACTTGATGATATAGATAGTAAATTAAATTATGTTGGACTTCATAAAGATAAAACTACATTAATGTTTTTTGATAAGAACGATGATTTTACTAATAACGGTTTAACAATGTATCGTTGTCATAAGCAAAATATAAATGATGTGTACTTTGCTCCTGATGATACAAGGTTTATGGATGACTTTTGTACTTATAAAGACGATGATTTTAAGTTTATTTTTGAAATAGAAGATTTATCTGAAAAACCAGAACCAGAAGTAGATGAAGAAGGTAATGAAATAGAAATACCTAAAGAAATATTCTATAGTGATAATGAATATGACTATGTCTTTGAATATGCTAAGAAAGATAAAATCACTATTATTCAACCAGCTATTAGAGGTAGAGCTGAGAGAAAGTATTCATTACAAGAAGTTTTAAATAAGAAAATGTTAACTATTGTAGAGCTAAAAGAAAAAGGTCTAAAATTTGAAAAAGTAGCTAAGAAAAAAGGAGAATAATTCTTCCTTTTTTATTGTTTAACATAAATAATTTTAGTATAATATAATAGAAAGTTTGTGTGAAAGATATGCTAGAGTTAAAGAAAATTACAAAAACTTATAGTACTGGTGGATTTAAACAAAATGCTTTAAAAGAAGTTAGTATTAGCTTTAGGGAAAGTGAGTTTGCTGCTATATTAGGTCCATCTGGATCTGGTAAGACTACTTTGTTAAATATTATAGGTGGTCTTGATCATTATGATTCAGGTGAATTAATAATTAATGGTACTAGTACTAAGAAATATAAAGATAGAGACTGGGATAGTTATAGAAACCACCGAGTTGGTTTCGTGTTCCAAAGTTATAATCTAATCAATCACCAAACTATTTTATCTAATGTTAAACTTGCGTTAACATTATCTGGTATATCTAAAAAAGAAGCTAATAGAAGAGCTAAAAAAGCTTTGATTGAAGTTGGTCTTGGAGATCATATTAATAAACGTCCTAATCAATTATCTGGTGGGCAAATGCAAAGAGTTGCGATTGCTAGAGCACTTGTTAATGATCCTGATATTTTACTTGCTGATGAACCTACAGGAGCATTAGATTCAGAAACTAGTGTTCAAATAATGAAAATTTTAAAGAAAATTTCAAAGAATAAATTAGTTGTTATGGTTACTCATAATCCGGATTTAGCTAATGAATATGCTAATAGAATAATAAATATTAAAGATGGAGAAATAACTTCAGACACGAATGCATATAAAGAAGAAGAGAATAAAGAACTAAGTTACAATAATAGTGGTAAAACAAATATGTCATTCTTAACTGCTCTTGCTTTATCATTTAATAACTTAATGACTAAAAAAGGGCGAACTATCTTAGTAGCTTTTGCAGGTAGTATTGGTATAATTGGTATTGCGTTAATACTTGCTGTATCAACAGGATTTCAAAATTATGTAGATTCTATTCAAGAAGATACTCTAACATCTTATCCATTGATGATTACTCAGGAATCAACAGATGTTACAGGATTGTTACTTGCTATGCAATCAGGTGATAAAGCTGAAAAGAATAGTGATGTAGTTAAAGAACAACAGTTCTTGACTAATATGTTTTCTAATATAAAATCAAATGATTTAAGAAGTTTTAATAATTATTTACTAGCTAACTATGACAAAGTAGAAGATGATTTATCTTCAGTTAGTTATTCTTATAGTATAGATCCATATATTTATACCATTGATTCAACTAAGAAATTGTCTAAAGTAAATCCTAGTAATTTATTTTCTAGTTTTTATAGTGATTCCATCACAAGTTCATTTTCATCAATGGGTAGTATTTATTCGCAAATGGTAGATGATCAAAACACTTTAGATGAACAATATAATGTACTTGCTGGTAGATGGCCAAAGAAATATAATGAAATGATTATTGTATTATCAGAACCAAATTCTATTTCTGATTTACTTGTTTATTCATTAGGACTTAGAGATAATAAAGAATTAACTGATATGGTTACTAAAATAATGGCTGGAGAATCAGTAAATATTAATAATAAACCATTAGAATTAACTTATGATGATTTATTAAACATAGATTTAAGATTAATAGAACCTAGTAATTTATATAGATATAATAGTGAATACAAAGTATATGAAGATATGAGTAAAAACGATGATTATATGAACAATCTATATAAAGATGCGACTAGATTAAAAATAGTTGGTGTAGTAAGTGCAAAGCCCGGTACTAGTTCTACAGCTTTATTACCTGGAGTAAACTATAGATCTGATTTAATTAAACATATTATTAATAATGCCAGTAAGACTGAAATTGTTCAAAAACAATTAGGTAATACTGATATAGATGTTTTATCTAATAAAAGATTTGATGATGATTCTGATAAAGTAGGATTAGATTTTCAAGATATAGTTACAATAGATCAAGCTAAATTAAGTAGTGCTTTTAATATTAATATTGATCAAAATAAAATAGAAAGAGATACAACTCAAAAGATGAAAGAAATAAATGAGTCCATAAATATTGATACTACTAAAGCAACTAATGCTTATAAAAATGCTTTAAAGAATTCTATTACCGATTCATTTGATAATGCCGGAGAAACAATAAGTTTAAATGATGTAGATAAATATGTAGATAATAATTTAGATAAGTCTACTAAGATTAATAAAGATTTGACTAATTTAGAAAACGAATATGTAGTTCCAAAAGATGCTTATAAGAAATCATTTTCTGCAATAATTAAGGGCTTATTTAAAACATATGTAACTACTTATGCAAAGATGGATCCATCACTAACTACTGATCCAGAAAATCCTACTGCTAGAATTGATAAGAATATGACTGCAATGATTATTGACCCGTTAATGGAAAATGCTGAAATAATTGGTGCTTGTGAGACTATGGGTAAAGTTATGACAGAAGCAAAAATTAAGAAAGCAGTAATGACTCAAGTTGGAGAATTAGTTGCGAGTATAACTGCAAATCTTGCTAATGCCTTTAATGTCGATCAGCAAAAGATTGCTGAAAGTTTTCAAATGAAACTAACTGAAGAAGAGTTAACAAGAATAATAAGTGCAATGATGACTAAAACTGATAAGACTGCTAAGAATAATTTAATCAATTTTGGTTATCAAGATTTAGAGGAACCTACATATATTTCATTTTACTTTAATAGTTTTGATGGGAAAGAACATTTCTTAGATTTTATTGATAAGTATAATAAAAAGCAAAAGAAATTAAAAGCTGAAGACAAAGAAATAAGATATACTGATGCTACTGGTATCTTAATGAACTCTGTTAAAACTATAGTTAATGCAGTAAGTTATGTCTTAATTGCCTTTGTATCTATTTCTTTAATAGTATCTTCAATAATGATAGGTATCATTACTTATATAAGTGTTTATGAAAGAACTAAGGAAATTGGTATTTTAAGAGCAATAGGTGCTAGTAAAAAGAATATTTCATCAATATTTAATGCCGAAACTTTTATTATTGGATTATTATCAGGATTAATTGGTATTGGTATTACTTATTCATTAATTCCAATTATTAATGCTATTCTTCATAAATATACAGGTAATATTCCACTTAATGCTGTACTTGCCCCAGCAGGAGCAGTTACTCTTGTAGTATTAAGTGTAATTCTTACATTAATTGGTGGATTGATTCCTGCTAAATCTGCATCTAAGAGAGATCCTGTGGAGGCACTTAGAAGTGAATAGATGTAAGTGGGTAAATATAGATAATCCCTTGTATATAAAATATCATGATGAAGAATGGGGAGTTCCATCATATAATGATAAACACTTGTTTGAAATGTTAATTTTAGAATCATTTCAAGCAGGATTATCATGGGAATGTATATTAAATAAGAGAGAAGCTTTTAGAGAAGATTTTGATAATTTTGATTATAAAAAAATATCTAATTACGATGAAGAAAAAGTATCTCAATTACTTACTGATAAAAGAATAATTAGAAATAAACTAAAAATAAGAGCTAGTATTCAAAATGCTAAAGCATTTATAAATATAATAGAAGAATACGGCTCTTTTAGTACTTATATATGGTCATTTACTAATAATAAAATTATTTATAATAAAGATGATAAATTTGTTACTTCAAATGAATTATCAGATAAAATTAGTAAAGATTTAAAAAGAAGAGGAATGTCTTTTGTAGGAACTACAATAATATATTCTTATCTTCAAGCAATTGGTGTAATAAATGACCATGAATTGAATTGTGATTTTAGAAAGAAGGGTGTTAATGCTAAGATTATTTAGATATTTAACAAAAAAAGATTTATTAATAGTTTTAATAGTTGCTACATTAGTAGTTGTTTCAGTTTTCTTAGACTTAAGAATACCTGAATATATGAGTGAAATAACAAGACTTGTACAGACGGAAGAAAGTACTATGGAATCTATTCTTATTGCTGGAGGACATATGGTATTATGTGCTTTTGCTTCTTTAGCATGTACTATTACTGTAGGATTCTTTACTTCACTTTTAGCTGCGACATTCTCAAAAACAATGCGTAGAAAAATATTTGAAAAAGTTGAATCATTTGGAATAAACGAAATAAAGAAATTTAAAACAAGTAGTTTAATTACTAGAACAACTAATGATGTGACACAAATTGAAATGTTACTAGCAATGGGGCTACAATTATTAATAAAATCTCCAGTAATGGCTATTTGGGCATTAACTAAAATACTTGGTAAAAGTACTGAGTTAAGTTTGGTTACTGGGGTAGGAGTAATTATTATTGTAGTTACTAACTTAACTATTATTAGTATTGTTTCACCTAGATTTCAAATTATTCAGACATTAACTGATAAATTAAATGGAGTTACTAGAGAAAATATTTTAGGTATTAGAGTAGTATATGCTTTTAATGCAGAGAAGTTTATGGGAAAAAGATTTGGTAAAGTTAATGATAAATTATCTGATACACATCTAACTATTACTAAGACATTTGCTTTATTTGATCCAATTATGAATTTTGTTATGCATTTTCAGCACTTAGGTATATATGTAGTCGGAGCAATGTTAATTATTAAGAGTGGAATGATGGATAAAATTACTATGTTTAGTAACATGGTAGTATTCTCTAGTTATGGTATTCAAGTAATATTCTCATTCTTAATGCTTACAATGATATTTATGATATTACCTAGAGCTAGAGTATCAGCTAAGCGTATTAATGAAGTATTAGATGAAGAACCATCTATTAAATCAGGTAACTTTAAGGGAGATACTAATGAAAAAGGAACTGTTGAATTTAGAAATGTTAGTTTCAAATATCCTGATGCTGATGAATACTTATTAAAAAATATTAGTTTTAAAGCAGAGAAGGGTGAAACGGTTGCTTTTATCGGATCTACTGGTAGTGGTAAAAGTACTTTAATCAATTTAGTCCCAAGATTATATGATGCTACTCTAGGAGAAGTATTTGTAGATGGAGTTAATGTAAAAGATTATGACTTACATGAATTAAATAATAGAATAGGTTACATCTCACAAACTGCTTTTATGTTTACTGGTTCAGTATATGATAATGTTAGTTACGGAGATAATGGTAAAGAAAAACCATCAATGGACAAAGTAAAAGAAGCTATTAAAATAGCTCAAGGAAAAGACTTTGTAGAAAAGATGGATAAAGATTATAAAGCACACATAGCTCGTGGAGGTACGAATGTAAGTGGTGGTCAAAAACAAAGACTAAGTATTGCTAGAGCGATTGCAAGGGAACCAGAGATTTATATATTTGATGATTCATTTAGCGCATTAGACTATCAAACTGATGCCAAACTAAGAGAAGAATTAAAGAAACATATGAAGGATTCTACTAGTTTAATTGTTGCTCAAAGAATTGGTACTATAATGAACGCTGATAAAATAATTGTTTTAGATAAAGGTGAATGTGTAGGAGTTGGAACTCATCAAGAACTATTAAAAACTTGTGATGTCTATAAAGAAATAGCTTTATCACAACTTAGTGAGGAGGAGTTACAAAATGCATAATCGTAATCAAGAAAAATCAAAAGACTTTGTTGGAACAATGATTAAATTATTTAAAAATTTAGATCATTGGAAATATATGTTGATAATTGCGGTGTTTTTTGCCTTTTCAGCAGCAGTTCTATCTACAGTAGCTCCTAATAAATTAGCTGATGTTACTGATGTAATTACTGAAGGTATAAAGCCAAATATGAAAGAATTAGAAAAGGTATCTAATGAAATATTTGCTAATGCTATTAATAATTATGCTCCACCTAAAGCTCAAGGTTTTAATGAGTTAGTAAAAGATGATAAACAAGCTAAAGATTTCGTAAATGAAGGACAAAATGATTTTATTATTTCACTAATGAAACTTCCAGATAAAGAAAAAGAAAAAATATTTACTGATATAGAAGTAGATGGAGTGACTATTTCTACTAAAGATCAGTTAGAATATTTAACTCTAATGAGTACGATAACTGAAGATGTAGAAACAGATGATTTATTAAAGAAAGCTGAAGAATTACCTAATTCTATTAAAAGTTTAATTGAGCCTAAAATGAATACTGATGAATTAAAAAGAAGATCAATTATTCTAGGTATAATTTATCTATTAAATTCTATATTTGCTTATGTAGAAGGAATTATAATGGCCTATGTAGGAATAGGTTATGCTAAAAAGTTAAGAAGTGATATTAGTAGTAAGATTAATCATTTACCATTAAAGTACTTTGATTCACATGAAGCCGGAGATGTTTTATCTCGTGTTACTAATGATGTTGATACTATAGGTATTAATATTAGTGATGCTGTTACATCTTTAGTTACTAATATTACATTATTCCTAGGATCAATAGTTATGATGTTTGTAACTAATTGGATAATGGCATTAACCGCAATTGCTTCTAGTATTATAGGCTTTGCTTTATCATTTATGCTGCTAAGAATAAGTCAAAAATACTTTATTCAAAGACAGAAAGAACTTGGTAATTTAAATGGACATATAGAAGAAATATATTCAGGACATAGTGTAGTTAAATCATATAATGGTGAAAAAGAAGCATTGAAAGAATTTAATAAAATAAATGATAGATTATTTGAATGTAATCGTAAAAGTCAATTCCTATCAGGTATTATGCAACCATTAATGGGATTCATTGGTAACTTTGGTTATGTAATGGTATGTGTAGTAGGTGCTATTCTAGTAATGAATGATTATATTACTTTTGGTGTTATAGTTGCATTTATGATTTATGTAAGATTATTTACTAATCCATTATCTCGTATAGCTCAAGCCTTAACTACAATGCAATCTGTAGGAGCTGCAGGAGAAAGAGTATTTGAATTCTTAGAAGAGACTGAATTAAGTGATGAGAATAATATTAAATCTAGATTAGATAGAAACAA
This sequence comes from Bacilli bacterium, assembly GCA_017432665.1. GTDB lineage: Bacteria > Bacillota_I > Bacilli_A > RF39 > UBA660 > UBA3789. The sequence goes on along the minus strand of JAFRIS010000015.1, from coordinate 37,337 downwards.
TGTTAAAGGTAATATTGAATTTAAGAATATTAAATTTGGTTATAGTGAAGATAAAACTATTATTAAAGATTTTACTGCTTCAGTTAAATCAGGAGATAAAATAGCTATTGTAGGTCCTACAGGAGCAGGTAAAACAACTATGGTTAATCTATTAATGAAATTCTATGAAATTAATGATGGAGATATCTTAATAGATGGAGTATCTATTAAAGATTTACCTAGAGATAATATTCATGAATTATTTGATATGGTTTTACAAGATACGTGGTTATTTGATGGATCAATTCGTGAGAATTTAATCTTTAATAATAAAGGTATTACTGATGATGATTTATGGGATGTATGCAAAAATGTTGGAGTAGATCACTTTATTAAAACACTTCCAAAAGGATTAGGCGCAGATGTAGGTGATAATAATACTATTTCATCAGGACAAAAACAGTTATTAACTATTGCTCGTGGTATGATTGAAGATGCACCATTCTTAATCTTAGATGAAGCAACAAGTAATGTTGATACTCGTACAGAAGAATTAGTTCAAAAAGCCATGGATAAATTAACAGTTGGGAAGACAAGTTTTATTATTGCTCATAGATTAAGTACAATTAAAAATGCTGATTTAATTTTAGTAATGGATGAAGGAAATATAGTAGAGCAAGGTAAACACGAAGAACTATTAAAGAAGAATGGTTTCTATGCTAAATTATATAACTCTCAATTTCAAAAATAAATTTGTATTATAATTAATATGCAACTTCGTAGTTTTTGCGATAAGTATTGCAATTTTCTTAAAAATATGATATATTATAACCACAAAAGGAGATCCTTTAATAAATTAAAATTAATTGGATCTTCTTTTATTTTGTAATTTTTAAAATTAGAAACTATAATTACTTGAATTATTAAAATCCTTGATTTTACTTTTTTATAATAGTTTGATAAAAGAGTTCTGGAGGGGATTTTATTAAGATATTAATATCAATAATTATATTATTTAATTTATTATTTATATATTGTTTATTAAAAATATCTAGTATTACTGATGAAAAGTAATACTTTTCTTTTTTTATTATTTTATTTTTGATATAATAAAAACTGGTGAGAGGTATGAAGAGAAGTGAAGTTGATAGAACTAAACTTAGTCCTATGATGCAACAATATATGGATATCAAAGATAAGTATGAAGACTCAATTATCTTCTTTCGTCTTGGAGATTTCTATGAAATGTTTTTTGATGATGCAATTACAGCTTCACGAGTACTTGAACTTACTCTTACTGGTAAACAAGCAGGATTAGATGAAAGAGTTCCTATGTGTGGTATTCCTCATCATGCCTACATTTCATACTTAGATGAATTAATTAATAAAGGATATAAAGTAGCCATTTGTGAACAATTAGAAGATCCTAAAGAGACTAAAGGTATGGTTAAAAGAGATGTTATACAAGTGGTTACTAAAGGTACTAGATTAGATACTAATATTGATTCTAAGAGTAATAATTATATAGCTAATATATGTTCCTTTGATTATTGTTTTGGTATTAGTTATGCAGATATATCTACAGGAGAAGTATATGCAACTTTAGTAGATGGTGATATTGATAAATTAATTAAAGAAATTACTAGAAATGGATTTAGAGAAGTTATAGTTAGTGATAACATTGATAGAAGAATAGTAGATATTTTAAGAACTAATTATGATGTGTTAGTATCTATTCAAAAAGAACAATTGGAAGATAAAGATTATGATTATATATATGAAAATATCGAAGATATTAGATTAATTACTACATTAAAGCATTTACTATATTATATTCTTGAGACTAAGAAAGGTGACTTACATCACTTACAAGAATGCATTATTGTAAGAGCTTCTGAGTATTTAGAATTTGATACTAATACAGTTAAGAATTTAGAATTAGTAGAAACTATTAGAAACAGAGATAGACAATATAGTTTATTATGGTTACTTGATAAATGTAAGACTGCGATGGGTAGTAGATATTTAAAACATAGTATTTTAAATCCTTTAACTGATAAAAAAGAGTTGGAGAGACGTTATGATTTAGTATCTACTCTTAGAACAGAATTTATTTTAAGAGATGACTTAATAAAATCATTAAATGAAGTATATGACTTGGAAAGATTAGTAGGAAGAATAAGTTATGGTAATTTAAATGCGAAAGATTTATTACAATTAAAGCATTCTTTAAAAGAATTACCTACTATTAAGAAAATATTAGAAGAATTAAAATATGATAAAACCATTGATACTTTTGATGAAGTATATTCATTGCTTGAAAGAACTATAAATGAAGATGCTCCTTTTACTTTACATGAAGGAGGATTAATAAAAGAAGGTTATAATGAAGAACTTGATGAATTAAAGAAGATTAGTAGTGGTTCTAAAGATTTTATTCTTTCTATGGAACAAGAAGAAAAGATGCGAACTGGTATTAAGAATTTAAAAGTAGGTTTTAATAAAGTATTTGGTTATTATATAGAAGTTAGTAAAGGACAAACTAATTTAGTTAAAGAAGAATTTGGATATGAGAGAAAACAAACTCTTGCGAATGCTGAAAGATATATTACTCCTGTATTAAAAGAAAAAGAAAATATAATACTAGGAGCAGAAGAAAAGATTATTTCACTTGAATATAAATTATTTATGGATATTAGAGAAGTAGTGAAAAGATATGTTAGTGACTTACAAAAAGTTTCTAAAGTAATTAGTGAAGTTGATATGATACAAGCTTTTTCCATTGTAAGCGATCAATATAATTTTGTTAGACCTGAACTTGTTAAAGATAGAATTATTGAACTAATTGATTGCCGTCATCCAGTAGTTGAACAAGTTATTAAAGATAAATATGTTCCTAATGATATTATTATGGATAAGAAGACTTCTATCCTCTTAATAACAGGTCCAAATATGGCAGGAAAAAGTACTTATATGCGTCAATTGGGTATTACAGTTATAATGGCTCAAATAGGTTGCTTTGTCCCTTGTAAGAGTGCTAAAATGCCTATATTTGATAAGATCTTTACTCGTATTGGAGCTAGTGATGATTTAGTTAGTGGTGAATCTACTTTTATGGTTGAAATGAAAGAAGCTAATACTGCAATATCTGAAGCTACTCCTAATAGTTTAGTACTATTTGATGAATTAGGTAGAGGTACTGCGACATATGATGGTATGAGTCTTGCTCAAGCAATACTAGAATATATTCATGATAAAATAGGGGCTAAGACATTATTCTCAACTCATTATCATGAATTAACTGCTTTAGAAAGGGATTTAAAACATTTAAAAAATGTTCATGTATCTGCAGTAGAAGACAATGGTACTATTACTTTCTTACATAAAGTAAAACCTGGAGCTGTAGACAAAAGTTATGGAATTCATGTAGCTAGTCTTGCTCATCTACCTGATAGTTTAATTGATAGAGCAAATGATATATTAAATGTATATGAAAAGAAAAGTAAAAAGAATGAAACATTTACTCAAACTAGTTTGTTTGAACTTATGGAAGATGAAATTGTAGAAGAAAAGAATGAAATAGAAGAAAAGATTAATAGCATTAATCCATTAGAAATGACTCCTATGGAAGCATTAAACTATTTATATGACTTAAAAAAAGAAATTAATAATAAGAAATAGAACTATTAACTTAGTTCTATTTTTGTTATAATAAATATGGTATAATTAAGTAGGTGATATTATGAAAAATCGTAGTGAATTAAGAGATATTATTATTAAAGTTCTATATCAAGCCAATATGTATGAAGAAGCTAATATCGATTTTGAATATAAAGATTTAATTAAAGAACAATTAGAAATAGAAAATGACTTTGTTACTGATTCTATTAATGGAATAGTTAAAAATAAAAATAAACTTATTAAGAAGGCTAATAAGTATTTAAAGAAAGATTGGACTATTGATAGACTTAGTAAAGTAGATCAAGCAATTCTATTATTAGGCATTTATGAATTAATAGAGACTGATACTCCAAGTGTAGTAGCGATTAATGAAGCAATAGAATTATCTAAAAAGTATAGTGATGATGCTGTGACTAAGATGATTAATGGAGTACTAGATAAAATATATCATGATGAAGAGAAATAAAAGGAGTTGAGTTTATGAATGATAAATATATATCAGTAACTCAACTTACTAGATATATTAAATATAAAATTGATAATGATGTTAATTTAAACGAAGTGTTTTTAAAAGGTGAAATATCTAATTTTAAAGCTCACAGTAGAGGACATTACTATTTCACTTTAAAGGATGAAGGTAGCAGAATTAATGCCATTATGTTTTCTAGTGCGACTAAAGGTGTAAAATTTGTACCACAAGATGGAATGAAAGTATTAGTAACCGGTAAAATAAGTGTTTTTGAAGCTACAGGGCAATATCAAATCTATGTCAATGAAATGCTAGAAGATGGTATTGGTAATTTATTTATTGCTTATGAGCAATTAAAAAAGAAATTACAAGAAGAAGGTTTGTTTGATGAAAAATTCAAGAAACCTATTCCTAAAATACCAAATAGAATAGGGGTAGTTACTGCTCCTACAGGTGCTGCTATTAAAGATATTATTTCTACTATTAAAAGAAGATGGCCACTAGCAGAAGTATATTTATTCCCTGCCTTAGTTCAAGGGGAAGAAGCAAAAGAAGATATAGTTAGACAAATAAAAAGAGCTGATTCTTATGACTTAGATACATTAATTGTAGGTCGTGGAGGAGGATCTATTGAAGACTTGTGGGCATTTAATGAAGAGATAGTTGCTAGAGCAATATTTAATTGTAAGACTCCGGTAATCAGTGCAGTAGGACATGAAATTGATTTTACAATCGCTGATTTCGTTGCTGATCTTCGTGCTCCAACACCTACAGGTGCTGCTGAAATGGCTGTGCCACAAGTTAGTGATGTTACTAAATATTTAAATCAAATTAATATTAGATTAAATAATACTATTAATAATAAGATAGATTTAAACAAGAGAAAATTAAATGACTTAATGACTAGTAATGTCTTTAAAAATCCAATGGTTATCTATCAAACTAAAGAAATGATTTTTGATAATATATTTGAAAGATTAAGACATAGTACTATTAATTTAGTTAATTTAAAAGGTAAAGAATTAATTAAAATTAAAAGTTCTTATATTTTAAAAAGTCCTTATAAATTACTAGATAATAAAGCTAATAAGTATTTAAATCTAGTTAGTAAATTAGAAACACTAAGTCCATTGCTTACATTACAAAGAGGATATACAATGACTAAAGTTAATGGAAAAGTAATTAATAGTAGTAAAAAGATAAAGAAAGGGGATTGCATCGAAGTTAACTTTAAAGATGGTAAAGTAGATGCAGAAGTGTTGTAGATGGATGATGTTAAGAAGAATAAGGATTTTCCAATATTAATTATTTTAATATTAATAGTTAGTATTATTAATTTTGGTATTAATATGCATGACCAAATATTTGCTTCTTTAAGAAATCAATGGGGACAAGTTGCTTTTAGAACTCCAGAAGAAGAACAAAGATGGAAAGAGGATTATCAAAATAAACAAATGGCTGCTGAAAAAGCGAAAGCTCGTTTAATAAAATATGAACAAACTGAAAAGTACATTTCAATACTATGTAGTATTGGTGGAATCATTTTAACAATCTATTCTTTACTAAAAAGGAAAAATTTAAAATTACATGTCATTTGTACTGTTTTAATGATTTTAAATACAATTATATTAATATTTTAGGAGGTAATTATGGCTGAGAAAAAAGAAAAAGAATTAAGCTTTGAAGAAAGTTTAGAAAAATTAGAAGAGATAGTAAAAAAACTAGAGGTTGGAGATGTTCCTTTAGATGATGCTATTGAAGAATTTAATAAAGCTATGAAATTAGCTAAGGCTTGTGATGAGAAATTAAAAAAAGCAGAAGAATCAATTACAAAACTAGTTAAAGATAATAATGATGTAGTTGATTTCCAAGTAGATGAATAAAAAAAGAAGTTTTATACTTCTTTTTTATATTAATCCTTGTTTTACTAGTAAATTACAAGCTATTTCAAATTCTTCTTCACTAGCTAAAGGTACTATCATATCACCTTCAGTTTTCCTAATCATTGTATCTTCTTCATCATTAACGTTTGAAAGATAAAGAAATGATGTATCATTATGAGCAATTTCTTTTAACACTACATAACTAGCATTATTTATTTCTATTACTTCTAACTCTTTCATAGATTTTTTCCTCCTGATTCAACTTTTGTTTCTTCATCTTTTTCAAGCATTTGATCAGTGTCACTTTTACTTGCTTGTTCATTAGTTTTTTTCTTAGTATCTTCAACAAATTTATCTTTATCTTGATATCCGGCATATTCTTCTTTCTGACTTAAATATTGATCATATGAATCAACTCCTAAATCAGTCTCAGCAAGTACCCGATCCATTTGATCTTCATCATCAGTTAAATTCTTAGACTCAATAGCTCGTTGAGTTAAAGATATAGCTAAATCTTTATCATCTGCATTATCAATATAATTTCCTAGCATTTCATAATCAAGATAAAAATCATTAACAGTACCATCAACATGATGTGTAGCTTGATGGAAGACTTCATCCATATAATCTTCAAAATATTGATTATATAAAGCATTTTCTCTAATCTTTTCTCTCATAGAACTAGATAATTGACCAACTGAAGCTGTTAAAGTAATAATAGTCATTAAAATAGCAAAATTTCTAGCAACTACTTTCTTATTTATTCTAATTCTCTTTCTAGGTCTTTTTACTGGTTCACCTTGTAGAGACTTACGACGCATTTCCTCATATAGTTTTTCATCAGCAGGTTTTTCATAAACATATTCCATATTAACACCTCTATAATAAATATACTTAATATCATAAAATAAGTCAATTATTGGAATCTTCAATCTGTCGAATTGTGTTAAGATATTATTGAAAAAGATAATTTTTTATTATACAATTAAAAAGAATAGGAAGTGGTTCTATGTATATAGATTTAATTGTATTTATTATTCTATTAATAATAGTTATTATGAATTATAATAAGTTTCATTCATATATCTTGTTTATTGCGATAGTTGATATTACTTTGCGATTACTAACTTATCTTAAAGATAATTTACCTTTTGGAAAAATTACAAAATATATTAGTGATTATTTACCAGGTAGTTTACTTGATATGATCAATAAATATACAATTAATTGGGGAGTAATTAATGTAGTACTTAGATGGGTATATATAGGTATAATGGTTATTTTCCTATACTATGTTGGGAAGATATTTATTAAGAAAAAGAAAATATAAAAAGGAATTAACAATTCCTTTTTTCTATGTATAATTCCTCCAGTACTTGATAATTATAATTATGTAATTTTTCTAGTATTCTGTCATCCACTAGAACTGTATAAGTTATTTTCTCATCATATTTCTTATCAATAATCTCATAGTCATTTAAAAGATAATTTACTTGCTTCTCATCGCTATAATAAAATTCTATGAGTATTTTATAACCTTTATCTAATTCAAGAAATTCAGCCTGTTTTAAGGCCTCTGTAGAAGCTTTAGTATAAGCTCTTACTAAACCACCAGCTCCTAGTTTAATACCTCCAAAGTATCTTACAATTACGATTAAAATATTATTTAAGTTTTCTTTTTCAATTACATTCATAATAGGAGCTCCTGCAGTACCACTAGGTTCTCCATCATCAGAATACTTTTTATATTCATTATAACTATATCCGTAACAATAATGTGTTGCTTTTGGGTAAGTTTCTTTTATCTCTTTTAGAATATCAGTAATATCATTATTATTTAATCTATATACTAAAGCAATAAATCTAGAATTCTTTATAACTATTTCATTACTAATATTTTCTTTAATGGTTTTCATAAAATCACCTATATGTATTATACTAAATAAATTATTTGAAGAAAATGAATAATTATTATTTAAAAAATAAATTTACATGATATAATATATTAGTAGGAGGGTAACATATGAAAAAAATTAAAGATAAAGAAATAGATTATGTTAGCTTAAATAGTATTTTAAGTACTGGTAAAAAGCTTATGAATATTGGTTATTTAATGGCTATTATTTGTATAATATTACTTGGTACATATTTATTAAAAGAATGGAATTTATTCAAGTATATAGGAGAATTCTTTGTAGTTATATCTCCAATCTTTATTGGAATTATAATAGCTTGGTTATTTGATCCTTTAGTTGATTGGTTTCAAACAAAGAAGTTACCTAGGTTAGTAGGGTGTATTATTGTTTATTTACTGATTTTAGGTGGCATATTCTTAATATCTTATCTATTCATTCCATCTTTAATATCTCAAGTTAAAGATTTTGTTAGAGTAGCTCCAGTTATATTTGAAGATATTACTGATTTTGCTTTAAATTTAGTTAAGACATTAGATAGTGGTAATTTAATTAAAACTGCAGAAATTAAATCTGAAATTACTTCTTATGTTACTAATTTAGGTTTAAGTATAGGTGCTGATCTTCCTAAATATATATTATCTGCAGGTAAATCTATTATCAGTGGGGGAGTTAACTTTGTTTTAGGATTAATGATTGGTTTCTACTTATTATTTGATTTTGATAAAGTTAATAGTAAATTATTTAGTTTAATACCAAAAGATTGGCAAGAAAGTTATACTGAATTAACTCATCGTATTAATACTTCTTTAAGAAGTTATGTTACAGGAGTATTAATGGTAATGTTATTAGTATTCTTAACTCAAAGCATTGGTTTAACATTAGCTGGATTAGAAGCACCAATATTATTCGCATTATTCTGTGCAGTTACTGATATTATCCCTTATTTTGGACCATATATTGGAGCTATACCGGCAATTATTGTTGGATTTACTATTAGTCCGGTTACTGGTATATGTGTAGTTATTTCTATTTTAGTAGTTCAAATGTTAGAAAATAATTTCTATCAACCATTGATTATGGGACATACTATGGAACTACATCCGGTAACAATTATGCTTGGACTATTGATTTTCGGACATTTCTTTGGTATATTAGGTATGGTTATCGCAACTCCAGCTATTGCTTGTTTGAAAGTATTCTTTAAATTCTTTAATGAAAAACATGGTTGGATTGAAAAAATAACAGAAAATTAGTAAATATAAAACTATGATAAAAGATGAGTACAGTAAGTAATTATTTAAAGAGAGTTAACGGTTGGTGGAAGTTAATAATAATCTTAGTGGAAGCTACTTTTGGAGTTTTATCGGTGAAAATCGTTAAAAAGAAATTAAGACCAAGATAGGATGGTACCGGGCTTTATGTCCTCCTATATTTGGTCTTTTATTTGTATTTGTAAAGGAGAATAAAAATGAAAGTATATGTAATTGGTGGTAAAGCTAGAAGTGGTAAGAGTACATTTGGTGAGTATTTAAAAGAGGAATTAAAGGATTATGGCCATAAACCATGTGTAATGCATATTACAGAGCCATTATATGGTTATGCTAGAAACTATTTTGATTGGGATAGTAGAGAAGATAAGCCTCGTGAATTCTTACAAAAAATGGGTATTGAAATAATAAAAGAAAAGATGGGTAAAGATAATTTCCTATTAGATCGATTATTTGAAGATATTGAAATATTAGAAAATTTCTTTGATACATTTATTATTACTGATGCTAGATTAGTAAAAGAATTTGAATTTATTAAAGCCAAGTATATGGATGTAGTAACTATCAAATTAGAAAGATCTAATTATGATGATAGATTAAACGAAGAAGAAAAGAATCATATTACAGAATTAGAAATAGATAATTATAATAATTTTGATTATGTAGTAGAAAATATAAATTTAAAGGAATTAAAGGAAAAAGCAGTAGAAATAGTTAGAGAAGAAGAGAAGTAGGTGATAATATGAACAAACTAATCGCAGTAGTAGGAATGAGTGGTACTGGGAAAAGTGTAGTTACAGAATATTTAGAAGCTGAAGGGTGGACTAAATTATACTTTGGTGGTATTACTTATAAATTAATGGAAGAAGCTGGAATAGAAAGAACTGAAGATGGTAAGAGCGAAAAAGAATTCCGTGAGAAATTAAGAGAAGAACATGGTCCAGAATGTTATGCTAAGTTCTTAGAACCAGAAATTAGAGAAGCTATTAAAGATACTAATGTTGTATTAGATGGTTTATATTCCTGGTATGAATATACTTATTTGATTGAAAGATTTAAGGATTTAAAATTAGTCTGTGTAGTTACAGATAAAGATATTAGATATAAACGTGTCGCGGAGAGGCCAGATCGTCCATTTGATGCTGAAGCTATTAAATATCGTGATATATCAGAAATAGAGAATCTATATAAAGGTGGTCCAATTGCTTTCGCAGATTATTATATTTTAAATAATGGTACTAAAGAAGAAGTAATTGAAAGATTAAAAGAAATACTTGAAAAGGATGTGTAATTATGAAATATATGAGTCATAATGATATAAGAGAAATGTGGTTTAAGTTCTTTATAAATAAAGGACATAAGATTTTTGATAGTGCACCATTAGTTCCAATTAATGATGATAGTTTATTATGGATAAATGCTGGTGTTACTCCGTTAAAAAAATATTTTGATGGAAGTGAAGTTCCCGACTGTAGAAGATTAGTTAGTATTCAAAAATGTATACGTACTAACGATATTGAAAATGTTGGTATTACAAAGAGACATCAAACTTTCTTTGAAATGATGGGTAACTTTAGTGTAGGAGATTATTTTAAAGAAGAAGCAATTGAATTTTCTTTTGAAATGTTAACCAGTCCAGAATACTTTGGTATTGATAAAGATTTATTATATGTAACAGTATATCCTGATGATGATGTAGCATTTGATAAATGGGTAGAAGTTGGTATTGATGAAAGTCATATTGCTAGACTTGAAGGCAATTATTGGGAAATAGGAGAAGGTCCTTGTGGACCAGATTCTGAAATATTCTTTGATAGAGGAGAAGAATTTGATCCTGATGGAGATGCTTTAGAAAAATTCTTTAATGATGAGGATCAAGAAAGATATGTAGAAATTTGGAATAATGTCTTTTCACAATTTAATTCAAAAGAAGGCGTAGACAGAAAAGATTACCAAGAATTACCAAGTAAAAATATTGATACAGGTGCTGGTTTAGAAAGATGGTGTTGTATCTTCCAAGGAGTAGATTCTAACTTTGAAACAGACTTATTTAAACCAATAGTTAAGCATATAGAAGAACTAGCTACTGAACCTTATGAAGGACAAAAAGAATTCAAAATAATAGCTGATCATATTAGAGCAATTACTTTTGCTATTGCTGATGGAGCTTGTTTTGAAAATGTAGGTCGTGGTTATGTTCTTAGAAGATTATTAAGAAGAAGTGTTCGTTTTGGTAGAGCAATTGGTATGGAAAGTCCATTTATGTATAAGATAGTATCTGATGTAGTAGATGTAATGAAAGATGCTTATCCGTATTTAGTTGAAAGAAGAGCAGAAGTAGAAGCTACTGTATTAGAAGAAGAACAATTATTCTTAAAGACTCTTGAATCAGGAGAAAGAAGATTAAAAGAATTAGTAGAAGAATCTAATGATGGATATATTAGTGGAGAAGAAGCATTTAAATTATATGATACTTATGGATTCCCATTTGAGTTAACTGAAGAATACTTAGAAGAATTAGGATATAAAGTATCTAAAGAAGAATTTGATAAATATATGGATGCTCAAAAAGAATTAGCTAGAAAAAATGCTAAGAATACTTCCGCAATGGCAAATCAAAAGAAAGTATTATTAGACTTTACTGAACCATCTGAATTTGTATATGGTACTTATCGTTTAAAGAGTAAAGTACAAGCAATATTCTCTAAAGATGAAATGGTTGATAGTATAGATCATGATACTTATATATCTATGGAAAGAACATGTTTCTATGCTGAATCAGGTGGGCAAGTTAGTGATACTGGTATGATTACTGGCAAGAATTTTAAAGCTCATGTAATCGATGTATTTAAAGCTCCTAATGGTCAACATATTCATAAAGTTAAATTATTAGATGGTGTAATTACTGTTGGTGATGAATGTGAATTAGTAATAGATAAAGACAGAAGAAAGAGAATTGAAGCAGATCACTCAAGTGTTCATATCTTACAATATGCTCTTCAACAAGTAGTATCTAATACTATTAAACAAGCAGGTAGTTATGTTGATGATGAAAGATTAAGATTTGACTTTACTTATTCTGGTAAAATGACTGATCAAAAGATATTAGAAGTAGAAGAATTTGCAAATGACATGATAGGGGAAGACTTAATTGTATCTACTGAAATAATGCCTATAGATAAAGCTAAAAAGTTAGGAGCTATGGCATTATTCAACGAAAAATATGGTGATGAAGTTAGAGTAGTTAAAATAGGTAAATCTATTGAATTATGTGGAGGTACACATGCTTCTAACACTAGTGAAATAGGTAATTTGGCTGTTTATTCATGTGAATCTAAAGGTAGTAACGTATACCGTATAGAAGCAGCTACTGGTCCTAAGATTGAACCAATTATAGAAGAGACAATTAAACCATATAATGATGAAAAAGTTAAATTATTAATGAAAGCAAAAGAAATTCTAGAAGAAGCTAAGAAGAGTGGTATGAAACTAGAATTTGATGTAGACATTAATGATGATCAACCAGAATCATATAAAGATATTATTTATAACAAAAATGAACTACAATATGTTCATCAAGAAGTAAAAGAATTAGAAAAGAAATATTATGATTTAAAAGAAAAAGAAACCTTAGAAAATCTAGATATTTATCGTGAACATATTAAAGAAGTTAATGGTGTAGAAGTATTAATAATGGAACTTAAGAATAAAGATATAAATATTCTTAAGAGTATCGCAGATGCTATTATGAATGAAATGAAGAATGGCTTTATCTTCTTAATGAATGTTAAAGATGATAATAGTATTAATTTCATAGCTAAGAGTAATTCATTCGTTCATGCAGGGGAAATAGTAAAAGATGCTTCACTTCGCTCTGAAGGAAATGGAGGAGGAAGTCCTAAATTTGGTCAAGGTGGAGGTAAATCTGCAGACAAAGTAGAAGAAATTGTTAAACATATCGAAAAGGTTATTAAAGAACATGAATAATAATTATGTATTGGAATGTGATGATTCCCTTGCCATGGAACAAGAGCAAACTAAGATAATTAAAGATAACAAATTTAATAAAGCTAGTGTTTTTAAATATGATTTAGAAGAAACTGAATTAGAAAAAGCTCTAGAAGATTTAGATACTTATGGGTTATTTACTCAACAAAAAGTAATAATTATTAAAAATATTGATTCATTAAAATATGATGATTATAAAAATGATTTTGAACACTTATTTAAGTATTTAGATAATCCTAATCCTGATAATTTATTACTTATTGAAGTTAATAAGTTATCCGGCAATTCTAAAATAGGTAAAGTATTAAAAGATAAATGTCAATATATTAAAGTAGAAATGAATACTAAAAGTTATATTAGACAACAATTAAGGGATTATGAAATAGATAGTAATACAGTTAATCTATTAGATGAATATTGTCTAGGAGATATATCTAAGATTTATAATGAATGTTTAAAATTAAAAGATTATAAGTTGTTTGAAAAAGTAATTACTGAAGATGATGTAAGAGCTATAGTAGATAAGAAATTAGGAGATTCTAAAGACTTAACTTTCTCATTCTCTAGAAGTATAGCTTTAAGAGATAAGAAAAGTGCTTTAAAAAGATATAAAGAGTTATTATCATATAACTTTGAACCTATAAGTATTATTGGATTGTTATCTAGTCAAATAAGAATAATATATCAAGTAAAACTATTAGAAAAAGAAAAGATATCTGATCATGAAATAGCTAATATGTTAGAAGAGAAATCTGATTATCGTATTACTAAAACTAGAGAATTAACTAAGTTATATACTGAAGAAACACTATTACATTTACTTCAAGAATTAAGTAATATAGATTTTAAGATGAAAACTACTGATTTAGATGCGAATGCATTATTAGAAATGTTTATTATTAATTTATAAAAGGATAGTTAAAGCTATTCTTTTTAATTGATATAAATGTATATTTGGTGTATACTTATTATGGTATGAATAATAGGTGATAAGATGTTTAATAGAAAATTCTCATCTAATATACGTAGAAAAAAAAGAATGATTATATCAAGTATCATTCTTTTAGTAGTGTTCTTAGGAATTGGATATTCAGTATTTACTACGAATCTAGGAATAAATGGAACACTAAACATATCAAAATATGATCGTACTTTATATGGAGTATTAAAAAAAGCTGCAAAAGTAGGTACGTATGCCAAAGAGTATACTAATAATCATCAAGACTCAATGGCAGAAGTAGGTAATGAAAAAATATATTATTGGTGGGCTAATAATGATACTAATGGAACTGCAATTACTAATATGAATAATGTTATATTTGCAAACCATTGTTGGCAAATGATAAGAACAACAGATACTGGTGGAGTTAAGATGATTTATAATGGAGAAGCAGTAGGGGGTAAGTGTTTAAATACCAGAGGTAAACATGTTGGTTATGATTCTGCAAGTACCATATATTTATCTAGTACATATGCTTATGGTAATGACTATACATATGATGCTGAAAACAATCTTTTCACATTATCTGGAGAAACTGAATCAGGAACAATCAGCCAGGGAAAATATACTTGTCGAAGTACATCTTTAACATGTAATACACTTTATTTAGTAGATAAATTAGTAAGTGGCTCAACATATAGTGCTATTAAAATAACAGGTGATTCAAATTACTCACAATTTGGTAATTTACAATTCAATCAAAACTATAATTCACCAGCTTATGTTGGTTATATGTATAATTCAGAAAATCCTATAGAAATTCAATCACAAATTTATTATATTAGTGATAGTAATATGGAACTTAATACTTCTTATTATTATTCAGATTCAATTGATTATGGAAATATGGTAACTAATCAATATACATTAAATAATCCTCAACTTATATCTAGTTTAAGTGATTATAATAATTTGGTAAATAAATATATTATGGCTAGTGGGACATCTACCAATGCTTGGTATATATTAGGAGTAAATGGAGCAAATTTATATGCAAAGAGATTAGTTGGTGGAGATTTAAATGTATCTATGGTAATTGGTAATTCATATACTAACAATGGTGATAATACATATACAATAAATAGTCCAACTCAAGTATCATATACTGATTGGTATAATGGTTCCTATGAGAACTATAAAAATAAATATGTTTGTGATGGTACAAGTATAACATGTTCAAATATAAAACATATAACGGAATCTACGTCTAATGCAGGTTATTACTATTGGGGAATTGAGCATAATTATAAATATGGGGAAAAGATAACATATAATAATGGAACATATACTTTGACAGGAGATATAAAAAACATCTGGGATTTACCCAATGCTTCAAATCAAACAGATTTATCTACACATCATTATACATGCTTAGATGAAAATATAAGCTGTTCAGCAGTAAAATACATAAGTTATTACTATAACCCTAACATATATTATTATCAATTAAATGGAGATAATGATATATCAAATGCTATAAATAATATATTAAGCGCAGATAATGTTAATAGTAAAAATTCAACAATTAAAACTGGTATTGATGCTTGGTATAAAAAATATATGACAAATTACACAAGTAATTTAGAAGATATAATTTTTTGTAACAATAGAAATATTAATAATCTAGGTAGTTGGGATCCTAATGGAGGAAGTGTTTCCTCTGAATTACTTTTTAACAATAATGACACTAACTTAAATTGTACAAATATAACTGATAAATTTGCTATAGCTAATGAAAAAGCTAATCTATCATTTCCGGTAGGATTAATAAGCATGCAAGAAGGAAGATTATTAACAAATACAAATATTCTTAAATCATCTGGAAACTATTGGACATTATCACCAAGCTATATTTTTATTGATCGTAGCTATAATTCTATTATTAATGATAATAATAATAGTTCGAGTCGAGTTAGTTATTCACTCGGTGTTCGTCCAGTCATATCCCTAAAACCAGAAACAGAATACACAAATGGTACTGGTAGTATGAATAATCCATATTTGGTTGAATAATAAATATGTGTTTTCGAATTACTAATTAAGGTAAGCATTATATTTGATCTGAAGCAAAAGTTTTTTACTAATACAATTTAGTTTATTGTATTATTCTCATTTAACAATTATCAAATTATTATAATGAAATAAAAAATGATATAAATTAATATATCATTTTTTTAGTCTTTCTAATCTTTCATAGATTTCTTTAATATTTTTCTCATATCCAATATCTTTAGGCTGATAATACTTTTTATTTTTAATTTTATCTGGCAGATATTGTTGTTTAACAAATGCTCCTGGATAATCATGAGGGTATTTATAACCACTATCTGGGACATTTTTTAAATGATTTGGTAAATTACCTGTATTACCTTTTTCTATGTCTTCTAGTGCTTCATCAAATGCTACATGAGCAGTATTACTCTTTGGTGATAAAGCCATTTCTGTTACTATTGTACCTAACGGTATTCTAGCCTCTGGTAGACCGGTTCGCTCTGCTGCATTAATAGCAGCATCTAATCTAGGGCCTATTGCTGGATTAGCTAATCCTATATCTTCATAAGCTATTACACTTAATCTTCTATAAATAGATTCTAAATCTCCTTCAGTTACTAATCTTGCTAAATAGTGTAGGGATGCATCTACATCGCTTCCTCTAATAGATTTTTGCAATCCACTTAATACATCATAATGACCATCACCATTTTTATCAGAGAAGAATACTGGTTTGCTATTTATACTTTTAACTACTTCTTCAGTTATAATTTTATCATCAGTAGAGTAGTAAGCTATCTCTAATAAGTTATAAGCAAATCTTAGGTCATTTCCAGAGAGTTTTGCTATCATCTTAAGTGTTTTATCATCTATTTTAATTCCCTCTAAATCAGGGTGTTTTATGGCCTTTTTAAGGCCCTTTAAAATATCATTCTGATCTAACTCATGTAATTCAAATAATTGACATCTTGATCTAATAGCTGGATTAATCGCATGATATGGATTACTAGTAGTCATTCCTATTAAAGTAATTAAACCACTTTCTATTTGAGGAAGTAATATATCTTGTTTATCTTTATTAAGTCTATGTATCTCATCCATTATTAATACAATTTCTCCATACATTTTAGCTTCTTCTATAACTACATCTATATCTTTCTTAGTATTAATAGTAGCATTTAACATTCTATATCTTATATCTAAATCATTTACTAAAGCACTAGCTATACTAGTCTTTCCTATACCTGGAGGACCATAAAGAATCATTGAGAATAACTTCTTATTCTTAACTAAATTAGTAAGTATTTTACCTTTACCAATTAAATGCTCTTGTCCTAAGACATCTTTTAATGATTTAGGTGCTAATTTAATAGCCAATGGTTTATTCATATTAATCACCATTTATATTTTACCAAAGATTAGAATTATTGTAAAAATAATGTTATAATTATAATAGGTGATTAGTATGGATATAGAAACTGCAATAGAAGATTTCTTAAATTATTGTATCTTTGAAAAAGGTTTATCTGATCGTACTAAAGTATCATATAAAAATGATTTAGAAGTTTATAAATATTATTTAAACAAAAAACATATTACTAATATTAATAATATAAGTAGTGATGATATTAAAGATTTTTTAAAAAAAAGAAATGAAGAAGAAACTACTACTATAGCTCATAATTTAACTGTAATTAAGAATTTTCATAAATATTTACTAAAAGAAAAACTAGTTAAAGAAGATGTTTCTGAATTTATAGAACGTCCCAAATTAAAGAAAGCATTACCTAAAGCATTAAGTGTTGAAGATATTGACAATTTACTTGATATTAAACTAGAAACGCCATTTGACTATCGAAATAAAGCTATGTTAGAATTAATGTATGGATGTGGTTTACGAGTAAGTGAATTAATTAATCTAGAAATGAATGATATTGATATAAATAATTGTTTAATTAGAATTCTTGGGAAAGGTAGTAAAGAAAGAGATATTCCACTAGGAGAGTATTCAATTTACTATTTAAAAGAATATGTTGATCGAAGACATTTATTATTAAAGAAAAAGCCTTGTAATAAGTTGTTTCTGAATAACCATGGTCAAGGTATGACTAGACAAGGATTCTTTAAGAATCTAAAAAGCATTTTAGATGATAAAGGTTTAAATTCTAATATTTCTCCTCATACTTTGAGACATAGTTTTGCGACCCATTTAGTAAATAGAGGAGCAGATCTTCGAAGTGTTCAAGAAATGCTAGGTCACTCTGATATATCTACTACTAAGATATATACTAAAGTAAGTGATGAAAAAGTAATAGAAGATTATAATGAATATCATTTGAGGAGTAAAAAAGATGAATAATAAAATAAAGGAGTGTCTTTATGAAATTTAAAAGAATATTCTTATTGGTTTTAGATTCATTAGGAGTAGGTGAAACTACTGATGCTGCTAATTATGGTGATGTCGGAGCTAATACTTTAGGACATATCGTCGAAAATGATGATTTATTTGTTCCTAATTTGAAAAAGATTGGTTTCTTAGATACCCTTAATATGAGTGAAAATGAAAATGTAGATGCCTATTACACAATTGCTAAACCTATTAATGCTGGTAAAGATTCAGTTAATGGTCATTATGAAATTGTTGGATTAAAAAATGAAATTCCTTTTAAAGCTTATAATGAGGGCTTCCCTTATGAAATATTAGCTGGTATAGAAAGTATTACAGGTAGATCAGTAATAGGTAATAAATGTTC
The DNA here is from genome assembly GCA_017432665.1 of Bacilli bacterium. Taxonomy (GTDB): domain Bacteria; phylum Bacillota_I; class Bacilli_A; order RF39; family UBA660; genus UBA3789. Next base: position 18,388 of record JAFRIS010000015.1, on the reverse strand, counting down.
TAATGATAATGCCATTATTAATGAACTGGGAGAAAGACAATTTAATTATGGTTCTCTAATAGTTTATACTTCTGCTGATTCTGACTTACAAGTCGCGGCTCATGAAGATTGCATTCCAATCGCAACTCTACATGAGTATTGTGAAAAGATTAGAAGTGAATCATTAAAACATAATTGGAGAATTGCCAGGATTATTGCTAGACCATTTAATGGTACTCCTGATAAATATAAGTTAATTAATAATTGTCGTAAAGACTTTGCTATTAAACCACCAAAAAGAACTATTCTAGATAAATTAGATGAAAATAATTATAGTGTTATAGGTATAGGTAAAATAAATGATATTTTTGATGGACAAGGTATTAATAAGAATATTAAAGCTACTAGTAATAGTGAAGCAATAAATAAACTTATTGATATTATTGATAAAAAGTTCATGGGTCTATGTATGGTTAATCTGTGTGATTTTGATTCATTATATGGACATACTAGAGATGTAGAAGGTTATGCTAAAGCTATTGAAGAATTAGATGTAGATATATCTATAGTTATTAACAAATTAGATTTAGAAGACTTGCTTATTATAACTGCTGATCATGGTAATGATCCTACTTTTACAGGTAATGGTCATACCAGAGAAAATGTACCAGTAATTATCTATAGTAGAAATTTTAAAACTCCTAGACGACTATCACCTTTTGAAACATTAGCTAATATAGGAGCTACTATCGCAGATAATTTTGATATAAGTGAACCAGAAATTGGAGAAAGTATTTTAGAAATATTGGAATGATAGGGGAGATATAGATATGAAAAATAAAAGTAAATTATTAATTTGTGTAGGATTGGTTTTAATTGCTGTTGGGACAGTATTAGTAGATACAATGATAACTCGTGCAAATATGAAAATGGAATTTGAAAGTTTAGATTATAAAGTACCAAAAGATTTTAGATATAAAGAAGAGTATAATTGGATAGAATATAGTAATAAGAAGGTGGACGCTTCATGCTACTTCACTATTCACCATATTTCAAACAATGATATAGTTCTTGATTCTAATGGAAATATTACTGATACATCGTTAATTAATAATTTTGGTCCTGAATGCTTATTGCCAGAAAAAATTAATGATAATACTTGGTACACTTGTAAAATTGCTAATCAAGATGATTATCAGTACTATATGCTTTATTATGATCCTAATAATAAAACTTCTGATAATTACATTGTAGAGTTTTCTGTTGGATTTGATAATTCTAAAGATAAAGTCTGTGAAAACGGGATTAATGAATTAAAAAATAGTTTAAGCATAAAAATAGGGGAGTAATTAAATAGAGGAGATCAATGCATCTCCTCTATTTTTGTTTTGTTGTTTTTTAATTATAATGATATGATTATTTTTTCTATATTAATAATAATTATTAAAAATAACTATAATAAACATTTTAATCTTATGAAAATAAAATAGGATATATTTCCCCTTCTTCCAATAAATATAAATAAATTGTTCTTCATATATATAATATTTCATGTAATGTATCTAAGTGTTTTTTTATTAAAAAAAGAAAATTAGTTTTAAGGGATTTAGATGATGAATTGTTCATCTAATCAAATATAAATCGCTTAAAATGCATCCCCTAATTTATGTATTTTGACCAAGGAGGGGGGAGGAGTATATAAGTGGATAGTCTTATCCTATTACCTATATAGAAGATAATAATGGCCTTATATAATATAGAGTATTATAGATAAAAATATAAATAAAAAAAAGAAAATTAAAAATTTTCTTATATAATAATTTACAATTATTGTACTTATATTTAGACAATAGAGTAGTAAATAATAGAAATACTTGATAACAATAGGTAATAATACACTAAATCAAAAACAAACATATAGAAGTTAACATAATATCAATTATAGGAAGTTGATACTATAGAGAAAAGTTGAGAGAATAGTACTATTAATAACCCAATTCATCTAATAAATTAATTACTTCTTCACTATATTTAATATCAATATCATAATAAACTATTGTGCTTAAATGCTTATATAATGCAATATATCTGTTTTTAGCTGTAGTTATAGTGTATCTTTCTCTATTATTTTGTACAGAGTAGTTTATTGCTGAATCCGGGTCTTTTTCACTATTATAACGATCTTTCTCTTTATTAAAATATTTAGTAGCAGCTTTACTAGTAGTAAACTCTAAAATACTTATTTTATATTTATTATCTTTTTCAGTAGCTTCATAAGCTCTAACTATAGTTTTTTCTTTTTTATGATTATCAATAATATTAGTTATTGCAAATCCTTTTTCAGACATTTTTTCTTCAAAAGTTTCTGTATTTATGCGCATGACAATTAATACTAAAATAGCAATTAAAACAATTATACCTAATACTATTAATAATATCTTCTTCCACTTCTTCATCTGCTCTACTCTCTCCTATCATATATATAATAACATAAAAAAACATATTTGGAAATCAAATATGTTTTATACTTTTCTTGATTGAATTTCAGCTATCTTTTCAAATACTTCTTTAGCATTATCCTCATTTATTTCAGTAAATCCTAGTTCTTTTAATGCTTGAATCTTTACTGTATTTAACTCTTGAGTACGAGATAGCTTTTCTTCTTTCTTTTGTTCAATATTTTGTACAAATCTCTTATGAGACTCTCCTAATTTACTCTTAGAAGCTCCTCCGTTATTATATAATGTCATAGCACTGAATAAAATACTTTCAAAAATAAATTGTTTATCTTTATTAAAAGCAAATTCCATTGGATCTACAAATCCTAATGATTTAGACATATAAGCTAAGATATATTTCAATTCTTCAGTAGTTTCCATTGATTGTAGGAAATGGAATAAATATAAATATGTATTATAAGTATCTTTAGTTTTATCAGAAGCTAACTTCTCTTTTAAAAGATTAATTATATCGGATAATAATTCTTGTTCTTTCTTATTAAAACCTTTTAGATCTGCTAAAACCTCTTTATTTGAAGAATCTTTTACCCCTTCATTTAATCTATTCTCTACATCAATAATATATTCACCAGTTACTTTAATATTACTTAGTTCATTAATATCTTCAATATTTAATAAACTAAGTAATTTAGCAGCCTTTTCTTTTGGCCAATCATTAATATTTTCAATTGCTAAATAGTTATAAAGCATTTGTCTTGAAACACCTAAATACTTAGCTAATCTTACCTTACTTATACCTAATTCAGTTAATATAACATTTAATTCCTTCATTTTATTACCCTCCTAATATAATTATAATTACTTTACAGTAAAATATCAAGTGTAAATTGACAGTTTTTATATAAATTTATTATTCAATAAAAAGAATTTACTTTTTTAGCTAAATACTATATAATTAGTACATGAGGTGAGGCATGTGAGTGATAAAGTTATAAAGATAGTTGCGGTAATTATGTTACTAGCAATGATAATTGGATTTTTCAGTGTCTTGATTTATATATAAAAAAACATCGAATATTCGATGTTTTATTTTTCTATATAGCCTTCAATTTCCGGTACAATATTATTTAGTTCAGCAGCATCAATATTGTATTTATTAACTATATCATTTATTCTATTATAATCTTTCGATAAATATAGCATCAAAAGACCTGCTATTCTATCTGCTGTATATTTATCTATTTCTGCTCTATCTTGAGGAAATATCTTATACTTACGACTTAAATCTAATATAGGGCCATATCCATATAAGTAGTTAGTTAATGATTTGGCTATTGTCTCTACATCTTTGTTTTTATCTTTAATATGTACTTTAGTCCAAATCTTCATATAACCACCTCTATGACTTAATATAATAACATAAATACATACAAAATAAAAGAAAATAATCATTTTAAATATGGATTATTTTCTTTTTCATATCCTAAAGTAGTAGTTGAATTATGTCCTGGATATAAAGCTATATCATCAGGATATTCTAATATCTTTTTAATACTTTCTTGCATATCAGATTCACTTCCACCTGGTAAATCACATCTACCAATGCTTTCATTAAATATGAAATCACCTGGGAACATTGCTTTTTCTTCTTCAAAATAGAAAGTTACTGAATCTTTTGAATGACCAGGGGTATAAATACACTTAAATTTAAAATCTCCAATAGTATATTCTTTTTCTTCCAGATTGCTCTTTTTGAATATTTTTATACTTCTTTTTACTAAGAAATTTCTTAGAGCTCCTATATGATCGAAATGAGAATGAGTAATTAGCACTCCTATTACTTTATTATCGCCTATTTCATTTCTAATATCATTATAGTCATCTCCTGGATCAATCACTAAGCAAGTACCATTCTTTATTAATAAATAACAATTTTCATCTAAATACCCTGTTACTACAGTCTTGATGTCCATATTCATCCTCCTTTAATACTTAGATTGGTATGTTTTACTTACAAGTACATAGTTATAATTCATATCTAATCTAAATGTATAATAGTAAGTTCCACTCTTAAGACTTTCTGGTAATGCTTGTTTTTCAGCTTCATGATATTTTACTTCTTCAGTTAAGATAATAGTATTTCTATTGCTTGTTGCTTTCTTTAATTCCTTATCAACTTTAAATGAAGTAGCTACATCAGAAGAGCAGTATCCTTGAACAAATTCTCCTCTTTTTGCGATATATTGGTATCCTCCAATACATGAGTTTCTACCTAGACGAATATTAGCTAATGCTATTTCCGTTTTTTCTCCATACAGTTTCTTTAAATATAACTGTACAGTTTCTTCTTTAATAGCTTTAGGTTTAAATTTAGTAGACACTTCACATTTATATGGTTCCATAGCAGTACCACTAAATAAATTACAATTAGAATCATATTTATATTCTTCAGGTATTTGTCTATAAGCTAAATATATTTTCATATTATCATTAAACTCAGGTTGAGCTAAATCTTCTCTAATATTAGTTACTACTCTACTATATAAATCTCTAACTAAAGTAGAATCTAAATCTAACTCTGTATCTTCTTTAGCTGAAGTTACAGGGGTACATTCATACGTTAAGTTTTCTATTCTAGCATTATAAGTTCTAGTTGAATAAACCAAATAGAATCCCAAACCTAAAATAATAATCAATAGAATTGGCGTTAAACCACTTTTCTTTCTAACAGGTGGGCCAGTAAACTGAGGTGCATTATTTGCAGGTGGTACCACTGGTTCTGTAGATTGAACTGGTTGAGGTGTTTCAGTCGGTTTAACAACTGGTTGTACAGGTGGTTGTGGTGGTGCCACTGGTGTTGGTTGAACAACAGCTTGGGCTGGTTGTTGTGCTGCCACAACTGGTGATTGCTTATTATTCGCATTAAGAGCTCCATCTTTACTAGAAGCATCAACAGGCATACCTTCAGCAGGTGCTATTTTAACCCCAGCCATTGGAGTTAAAGTATTTTCTATATTAGCTGGTGCTGGTTGTTGTGTATTGTTATTAGTTGTAACCCCATTATTCATTCTTCTCACCTATCCTACTATAAAATTTTAATATATTTTTGATTTTTTTTCAATAAAAAAGAATAAATAACTTAATATTTATTCAATTATTTCAAAAACATGTACATTAAAATATCTATTCCAAATAAAATTATTAAAATTAAACATGTATTATTTAATAACTTTTGATCTACCCTCTTCATTACTTTCAAAATCTTAGGAACTATACAATATATTAAAAATAATCCGGCAAAACCGAACAATAAGACACTTCTTAAACAAACATAACCATTAATATTACCAAAATTTAATATTTCGGTATTATAATCCCATAATCTAGTATGTAATACTTCATAGAAGAACATTCCAGTTAAGTATTCTAATACTCCTGTGATTAATAACGAAAGACCAAATACGATTAATGGCTTATCCTTATACTTATAAGTTATGATAGTAATAAAAGCACTTCCAAAGGCATAAATTGGTATCCAAGGACCGTAAGTAGAGCCTCTTTTTACTAATTGACCTAAATCAAAGTAATAAAATATTTCTTCATAAACAAATCCAGTAATTCCACCTATTATCATTACTAAGACTAGTAAATTGAAAACATTTCTTTTTGATAATTTTTCGTCTTTAAATAGTTTCATACTATCACCATTATAATTATAACAAACAAAAACTTAATACTCAATGTATTAAGTTATTTTCCATGGTAGCCTGTACGGAATTCGAATCCGTGAATGCTGCCTTGAGAGGGCAGTGTGTTAAGCCACTTCACCAACAGGCCATATAAATCTAAGACTATTTAATAATACCACAAAAATGTAAATATTACAATAATCTTAGATTAATAGTTTATAGATTCGAATAACATAGACAGTTTTAGTTTATCAGTAATTTTAGTTATTTTCTTAGTATTAAAACTATATATATATTCATCTTTCACTACAGGTCCACAAATACCTGAAGAACACATATTTGTATAAGTAGCTACATATACTTCTTCTTGAGAATGAAAACTATATGATGCGCCAACATATTCATTCTTTGAGTTGTCTAGTTTAAAAGTATATAGTTCTTCTTCGACATCTGTAATTATATTTTTAGAAATAAGTTTATTATTATGAGTATAAATAATAGATGCTTCTTTCATGCAGATTATCTCATTATTAGTATCTAATACTTTATTAAGCTTGTTATTAGTATAATCATATAAAAAATAATTATTATCTTTTCTCAATACTAAGTAATTATCATTAGACTTAGTACCATAAATATAATAGTAATCAAATAATACTTTTTCTTTTTTATTAATAAAATTATAACTAGTTAAATTACCATCTTCATTTGGATAATATATAGTATTATTAGCTTTATTATAATATCTCATATCATCAGCATATGGAGATTTAATATTTAAACTAATAACTTTATCAGTACTAAAATCATATAAATAAGTATTTTCTTCGCTAAATATAACTATTCCATTATTAGTAATATATAAATCAGCAAAACCTAGTATTTCTATTTGAGCCAACACTTTATTAGTATCATATTTAGTATTATAGACATTTAAATAATAATCTTTATCCAAATAATATATTTCATAATCTTTAATTGCAAAACTCCTACTACCTTTACCATCAGTACGTAATACTTCAATATCTAAATCTCTAGTTTCAGCCTCTGACAAAATACCAGTCAAATTTGATTTATTAGAGAATAAAGCAACAGCTATATACTGATCATCATTAATTACTACTTTAGTATCTTTAGTATATTCCTCATTATAATTATTATCATTATTATCACTTATAATAGTCATAATAGTATTAATACCAAAACATATTATAAGCAGTATAAAAGCTATTATTAACCCTTTATTATTCTTCATCTAATCACCTCATTATAGGTTTTCAAGTATTTTTATTAAATATTCATAGGTACGATTAACACTTTCTATATCCACTTTTTCTTCAGGAGTATGTGCTCCAAGAATAGTTGGGCCAATAGAAACACAATCTAAATTATTTCTTTTTCCTACAAAAATTCCACATTCTAATCCTGCATGAACTACATTAATTGTTAAATCTTCTTCATACATTTCTTTATATATCTTTTCTAATAAACTTCTTAAAGGAGAATTTTCATTATATTTCCAGCCAGAATATGGGTTTTTTGTCTCTACTAAAGCATTAATACTAGTAGCATTATTATTTATCATTTCAACTATTTCATCTCGTTCTATATCGCTAGATGAACGTACAGAATGTTTAATATGAATAGTATTATTATCAGTGCTTACTACTCCAAAGTTTAGAGAAGTCTTTACTAAATCATCTAATCCATCTTCGTAAGAAGTAACCCCATTTCTTGAATTATATATATAGTTAATAATATTTTTTGTATCCTCTAAAGTAAATACATCAGTAGTTGTCTTTTCTTCTTCAATTGTTACTATACTATTTACTTCTCCTCTACTCTTTAAATATTCATTTATGGAATCAATTAGATTAGTAAATTCAAAATAGTTTTCTAATAAAAATTTAATTGTACAATCATCACAAATAGCATTATCTACTTTACCACCATTGATACTTGCTAGATAAAAGTTATTTATTTTTGATAAGAATTCCCCAATACATTTAATCGCATTTACTCTATTCTTATCTATATCTATTCCTGAATGTCCACCAAATAAATTAGTAACACTTAAAGTATATAAATATCCTGTTTTAGAGATTAATTCACCTTGATAAGTTACTTCTACTCTTATACCGCCAGCACATCCAGCAGTTAAAATACCTTCATCTTCTGAATCTATATTAATTAATCTTTTAGACTCTAAATTATTAAAGTCTAAGTTAGAAGCTCCTTCCATTCCTACTTCTTCATTAACAGTAAATACAGCTTCTATTTTAGGATGCTTTAAATCACTATCTAAGATTGAAAGAGCCATAGCCATACCAATTCCATTATCAGCACCTAAAGTAGTCTTATTTGCCTTTAAATAGCCCTTTTCTTCGATTATTTCAATCTCATCAGTAGAAAAGTCATGATTACTATCTTTAGTCTTTTGACATACCATATCCATATGGCCTTGAATTATTATTGGTTCATGATCAATATATCCTTCCGAAGCATCTTTTTTAATAATAACATTCTTAGTATCATCTTGAATTACTTCTAATCCTCTTTCTTTAGCAAAGTTAACTAAATAATCAGATATTTCATCAATATGATAAGTTTCTCTAGGAATCTTACTTATTTCTTTAAAATATTTATATATTAATTCATTCATAGGAACCTCCATATACCACAAAAGACATTGATTATTTCAACGTCTCTTTAATTTTATTTTGTGCTTTTACAACAGTCTTTTGATCAGGATACATAACCCAATCAACAACATTAGATAAATGTACTTTATCATGCCCATCAGTACCATCTACTGATTGAGTAGTTATTTTCCAATTATTACCATTATTTATAATATCTTTAGAAATATTACTAATAACAGTTTTAGGAATATCTGTTTCATATAATGATCCAATAGTATTTAATGTCTCATTATAATGTATCATTGAATCAGTAGTAGCCAATTTCTTAAGTATAGCAACTAATATCTTTTGACAGTTTTCTTGTCTTACCCTATCTCTTCCAGGGAAAGCATTTCTTTCTCTAGCCACTGTTAGGGCTTCTATTCCATTTAATTTTTGACAACCCTTTTTAATAGTTAACTTTTTTCCTTTAGAATCATCAAAATCATGATTAATCATGGCATGTGTAGTTGTATAACTGTAATCACTACAGAACTCAATACCACCAACATAATCTACTATTTCTACTAAACTATCTGTGTTAACAGTAACACTATAATCAATGTTAGTATCAAATAATTTAGATAATGAAGCTTTATTAGTATCACTACCATAAGCACTCATAAAACTCAATTTATCTTTTTGATTCTTACCATATACTTCAATATAATAATCTCTAGGAACACTAGTAAGTAATAATTGATGTGTTTTAGTATTAGCAGTAATAATCATATTAAAATCCATTAGTCCTGTGAAATCTTTACCACCTAAATATATATTAAACTTTTTAGTATTTGTATTAATATTATTTTTCTTTTTTGTATAAATATCAAATTCATATAGTATTGTAAAGTTTTCTTTCTTATATTTATCAGGTACAGATAGAACTATTTCATATGAAGACTTTTCTACTAACATAAACTTATCTGTTTTATTTAAAACATTATCAAATACTAATCCAACATCATCATAACTCTTAGTAGTAACTTCATATTTCTTATTTAGTTTTTTCAATGCTTTATCTAAATGAGGTGTTTCTTTATAAACACTTACTTTATCAGAAATATCGCTTTCTTTATAATTATTACTACTAGCAGTAATTACATAATATGTATTTTTTTCAATACTAAATTTCTTACCAAAAGAATTGTTTAAAAAGTTATTAGTACTTGATAAATAGTATATACCAATTGAACTACCAATAGTAATTAAGCCTAATATGATATAACCAATTACTTTTAATGCAGTCTTTTTATAAACATTGATCAAGCAAATACCAATTAAATCAACAAGTATTAATACTCCACTAATTAAATATAAATATTTATTAGGTAAAATATTCATTATACCTAGAAATATTATGAAAACAACTACAAGTATAAATGAAACTAAACTTAGGATATTTCTAGCTCTTAATGCTTTCTTCTTAAATTTCTTATTTAGAGATACTTTTTTTCTTTTTTTGCCTGCATTTCTATTTGTTATCTTTTCTGGACTTCTATCAGAATCTCTTTCTGTTTTTATCACAAACTTACTGCCTACTTCTTTATCTTTATCTCTATTTCGTTCAATCTTGTGTTCATCATTTTGATATCTATTTCTATCCATTCTTCTACCGGTGCTTCGATACATTGTATATTCTGGGTTTCTTTCTATTTTTCTTTCTGCATTTCGACTTGAATTTTGGTCTATTTTACGTTCTGTTCTATTATCTGCATTTCGATCCATTCTTCGTCCTGTTCTACGTTCTGTCATTATTCCACCTCTATAATAAATTCTACCATAATAAGGGCTCTTTTTCAACAAAAGAAAAGAAGAATTATTCTTCTTCTGGTAAACTATTAAAATAGTTTCTAATAGCCTTTAATAAGTCTTCTACATAGGCACAACTCATAACGCAGATAACAGAATCTTTTTCTTCTTGAAGTTTATCAATTGTGTCTACACTAATTGAATCTCCATCAGTCAAGCCATTAATTATTGTCTTAGAACTAATACCATAATAGTCTTTAGGATTCTCACGATCACATTTAATATCTGTGACAAAAGCTTTATCAGCAGTGTTTAATGCTTCAATAAATTCATTTTTAAAATCTTTTGTTCTTGAATAAGTATTTGGTCTAAAGATAACTACTAATCTCTTATTGGGAAACCTTTGTCTTACGGCCTCTAAAGTTGCTTTTATTTCAGTTGGATGATGTGCATAATCATCAACAATGATAGTATTCTTTACTTTTTCAATAGCAAATCTTCTTTTAGCATTTTTAAAGTTAAGTAAAGCTTCATGAATAATATCTTTTTCAATTCCCAATTCACGACATATCATAATTGCAGCACAAACATTAGAAACCATATGCTTTCCATATAATGGAACTTCAAAACTACCATATAATTCATCTTTTATGTATAAATCAAAACGTGATCCTTCTTCTAATAATTTTAAATTTTTAATGACTGCATCATTGTGTAAACCGAATCCATAGAATAATACTTTAGTAGTATAATCAATCTTCTTTACTTCTGGATTATCTCCGTTAGCAACTACTAATTTTCCAGTTTGATTAGCAAATATTTCAAAAGCATTTCTTATATCATCGATATCTTTATAACACTCTAAATGTTCTGCTTCAATATTTGTAATAATTGAATATGCAGGATGATAAGCAGTAAAATGACGATTAAATTCATCACTTTCCACAACAAAGTAATCATTGGCCATTGATGCATATCCATCACCAGCACCAATGAAGTAATTACAACCACCGGCAGATTCTAAGATTTGTCTGATTAGAGAAGCAGTAGTTGTTTTACCATGAGTACCACTGACACCAATTGATTTAAACATATTAATAACATCGCCCATTACTTCACAATACTTATCTATTTTTAAACCTAACATTTTTACCCTTAATAGTTCAGGATGATCTTCACTTAAAGCAGCACTATAAGTAACTATTGTTTCTGGATCAAGTATATGATTCCCATCATAATAAATAGGAATATTACGTTCTTCTAAACCTATTTCAGTAAATTTATGTTCTTTAGCATCATCATACCCAATTACTTCATTACCTAAATCATGAAGTATTTGAGCTAAAGTAGACATTCCTGTACCTTTGATTCCCAAACAATAATATTTCATATTTATCACCCTCTACTATAAGTATAACAAATTTTTGTTATTTTGTAATTATTTTATTAATATCTAACGTAATTATATCGGTACCTCTTCTATGGTGTTTATAAATTTTAGCATTAGATTCATAAATAGTAATTAATTCATTATCATCAACAATAATCTCTTCCATCATTTCGTTAGTTTTAATTTTCTTTATTAATTGAAGACTATCAAAGTCATAAATTTGTAATGTTGAATCAAAATGTTTACCAAATGAAGAAGACACTATTAAGTACTTTTTATCGCCGTCTTCATAAAATGTTAATCCTTGAACAAACCCTGTGACATTAAGGGTTCTATAATCAAATGGATTAATCATACCAATTTCATTTATTTCAAATTCTTTGATAATTGTATTACCCTTAGTATTAAAATTACCTACATATAATTTATCATCATGATATGTAATATAAGCAGCAGAACATTCTCCAAAAATATTATCTAACTCTCTACCAACATATACTCTTCTACAATTAGTATTTATAAGAGGATGATAACTTAATATTTCGTCTTTATCATAAGCTACAATTACTCCATCAGCATCAGTTATCCAAACAATTTCATTTTTAGGATCATAAGTAATACCACCAACATGGGAATAAGTATCTAATTCTTTTATTGTATATCTTTTCAAATCTTCATCCAGAATATACAAAACTGATTTATCCATGTGTTTGCAATCATATGCAGATAACAAATATTTATTATCAACTTTGCATAACCCTTGTAAAACATAGTCTTTTAAATCATCAATATTTTGTTCTCTCTCAATTGCATATTGAAAATCAGCGGTTCCAATAACTTTACCGCCAATACTACATGAAGAAGCAGATAATATCAAAATTGCTCCAAACACTTTCAAGTTTTTAATTATCTTGTCAGTTTTGATATTATCATCTCCAATCTAGTTATTTTTTAGAATAAATGCATCCACAATAATCTTGTCTATATAAATCATATTGTTTAGACAAGGTAATACTTCTCTTATACCCTTCTTTCTTTTTAAAATCAGAATACAAATAATTTGCTTGATATTCTTTATTTAATTTCTCCCCTATTTCATTAATCCAATTAGCATTCTTATGAGGAGATAGAGTTAATGTTGTACAAAAGTTATCAAATCCTAATTTATCAGCAATCTTAGCTGTTTCTTCTAATCGCATTTCATAGCACTTATAGCAACGTTTACCTCTTTCTGGTTCCTTTTCTAATCCTTTAGCCATTTCAAAAAACTTCTCTGGCACATAATCTCCTTCAAGTAAAGTAATTGGATATTTATACTTAACTAATGATATTAGTTTTTTTATTTCTTTAATTCGCTTTTCATACTCTTCTTTATCAGTAATATTAGGATTGTAATAAAGAATAGTTATTTCAAAGAAATTACTTAATCTTTCTAATACAGCAGATGAACAAGGTGCGCAACAAGCATGTAATAGTAATTTGCTGCCTTCTTTTAAATTACTCATTTGCTTTTCCATTTCTAAATCATAGTTCATCTAACCACTCCTTTAATAATTATACCACAAAAAAGATTACTCATCGTAATCTTCTTCCATTTCTTCTTCTAAATCTTCATAATCAATATCCTCATCTGGACTAGCACATTGATATTCAATCATTTCTCCCCATGTATCTTTTCTAACAGTACGAGAACATTTATAATCTTTTGGAGCTATTTCTTTATAAATTAATTCATCAGTTCTAGCATCATATTCTACGTATCTTCCATTTATTATCATTACTTTATCTCTATGACGATTTACTTTAGTAGTATTTTCTTCAGTATGTTTTTCTAGTAGATATAATTTTTCTAAATTAGAAATTAAACTATTAATATTTTCAGAATTAGCTTTAATAGTTAAACTATTAATTCCACTATCTAAATGATCTACATTTATTTTGTTGTTCTTAAAATCATCTATAAATAATTTATAATTCTTCTTATAATCACCTTTAAATTCTCCATATACTTTATAGACATTTAACTTATCTTCTTCATCTTGTTTACTCTTTAACTCTTTAATATTGTGGTCATAAGCCACTTCTAATTGAATAGAGTCTGCAGGAATTGATTCATCTACTACAAAGTTATATTCTCTTAAATCATTACTCATTATTACTAAATCTTGTTGAACTGGAACAGTTACTTTTTCAATAGTTATGTTTTTGCTATCTTCTCTTTTAATAATATCAAAATTCTTTATTGACAAAGCACATACGCCTATACCTACTCCAAATGTTACTAATGAAGCAATAAATACTATTACAAATATTTTTATATTAACCTTTTTAGAAATAATAAAGTAAATACATAATAGTAAGAATAATACTGTAATAGTAGCACCGGCACCTAATGATAAAGTACTTCCTACAAATATCATATTAGTTGGGATAAATGCTAAAGATATAACAAAAGCAATTACTAATCCAATTAATGCAAATACAGTACTAAATGCAATCCAGAACACTATAAATTTAATGAAAAATAATACTATCTTAGATAATACACTTAGAAAAGCAAAGGGTTTATCTTTTTCATCTCTAATTACTACTCTTTCTGCTGTTTTTACTTCTGCCTTATTAGTAGAATCTTTCTTATTACTTTTCTCTTCTTTTTCTGTTTCTTCATAATAATTTAAATATCTTATTTTAAATGTATGTACTAAAGCTATTACAGCAATTACAAACCATAATATATTAAATACACTTCTTAATACATCCTCAATTATATTAGAAGCTCTCGCTCCCAAGAAATCAAATAGATTAGCAATTATACTGCTAGTAATACCACATACTCCTAATCCAACTAGCCATAATAGAAAAGCTATTATAGCCATCTCAATCACACATTTTAATCCAGTTGAGAATTTCATATGAGAAAACATATTAATTGTTTTAGTAATAAATTCTAATAATGAATCCCATACTTCATTTAAATTATTCTTATTCTTCCTTAATGCCCCTTCTACATCAGTAACCTTATCATTAATAAGATCATCCATTGAGCAGTCAAATAAATTACATATTTGAACTATCTTATCTGTTTCAGGATAAGTATTATTGCTTTCCCATTTTGAGACACTTTGTCTCGATACACCTAGCTTTTCAGCTAACTCTTCTTGGCTTAAGCCATTCTTTTTTCTTAGAACTATTAATTTGTCTCCAAATTTCATTCTATCACCTTCCTTGTAACTAAAATTTTACATTAATTTATAGTTGCATTCTATACAGTTCACTTGGAAATTTTGCAAACTTACGGTTGCATTTTATTGTTTTTGTTATATTTTTCAGTAAAGTTATACTTTCCAAGCATAATTTTTGTGGTTCTAATAATCGTTCTAGGAATAGAATATAACGGTCCCCAAAAAAGGTCAAGCGCAACTTCTTCTATTGATGAAAAATAGTCACTTGCTAGGTCTAATCTCTGTAATGGAGTTAATACTTTTAATAAGACTAAATCTTTATTTGTTAAAACACTGTGCTTTTTTCTGACATAGGAGCAATTGAACATCTTACATGCAAAGTTTTTAGTAGTACATCCATTTGTTGATTGATAAGGACATTTCCTACAACAACCATTTAGATATTCAAGTTTCTTTTCTCTATGACATAAACATCTATTGTTTTTAAATTCACATAAATTACAAGCTTTATAGTACTCATCTATTTGATCACATAAAGTGTTTATAATAAAATATATTCTTTTATATCTATTTTTGATATTTAACGCCTCGATAATTAAATTCATTTCTTTATCTTTAAAAGTGGTTTTAAACATAGTAAAACGATATAGAAAAGATCTATATAACCAAATGTGCTTTATCAGTTTTTCCTTATCATTTACTACCATATATAAAAAGAAGAAAATTACTTCTTAAGTCTTTTTTCTTCTTCCTCCTTTTCTAACTTTTTATAATCTACTTTATTATACATTGTCTTTGGCAACTCTTCTCTTTCTTCATATTCTTTTGGAACTGAGAAGACAGCTAATTTATGCTTGCATAATTCACTTAATTCTTTTTCTAATTTACTATTTAATTTATATCCTTCATTTAACACTAGAAAAGCCTTGGGAACATGAACTTTATACTGATGAGGTATTCCTATTACACAAGCTTGTTTAACGGCTTTATGGCCCTCTAAAACTTCTTCTATCATACTTGGATAAACATTAAATCCTGAAACGCACATCATTCTCTTTAATCTTTGTGTATAGAATATATGCCCATTCTCAGCGATATAACCAATATCACCAGTATGTAACCAAGTTAAGCCATCATCATGTCTACGAAGCATGTGTTTAGTTTCTTTAGGATTATTTAAATATCCCTTCATTAGAGTTGGCCCGTTAACACATATTTCTCCCTCTTGTCCTCGTTTTACTTCTTTACCAGTATCAATATCACAAATTTTATAAGTATTACCAATCATTGGAATACCAATACTACCCGGTTCATTACAATCAGGAAATGTATAAGCAGTAGCTGCAACTGATTCGGTCATTCCATAACCTTTGGCTATTTTTACTTTAGCACCATGCTTCTTTAAAAATTTATTTATCTTTTCTTCAGAAGCTACTGATAAATGATCTCCTCCACTAACAATATATTTTAATTGACTCATATCAACATTATCAAATTTCTTATTAGTAATCATACTTTCCCATAAGGTAGGAACACCTAAAATTACATGAGGCCTATCATTTTTCCAAATTTTATAAAATCTATTAGCATCATATTCAGGCATTAAGATTGTTTCTACTTTTAAGCATAATGGTGTATGTACACAAACTCCTAAACCAAAGCCATGAAATATTGGTAGGATTGTTATTATTTTATCTTTAGGACGAACATCAATTACATTAACAGCAGATTGTCTGGCCAAAGCATTAAAACTATAATTAGAAATCATAATACCTTTAGGTGTACCAGTAGTACCACCACTATGCAGTATAATCGCAGTATCATCTTTCTTAACATTAGCTTTATAATCTTTTTTGTATTCAATGCCTTTTTCCATAAATTCATGCCAACTCATATAATCTTTATCAATCATTCTAGGCCTTTTAGTCCTAATTGAACGAGTTAGTGTATAACCAATATTTAAACCTACTGGCATACTTAATTTAGGAGAGGTTAAAATAGTTTTATATACCAATGTTTCTGGAATTACTTTTTCAAACTTTTCATAATCAAAATCTACTAGAAATAGAAATCTACTTTTACTTTCATTTAAATAAAATTTAATTTGTTCAGGACTACTAAGTGGATGAACCATATCAGCAATAGCTCCTATCTTATTACAAGCATAAAAGGCATATAAAGCTTCTGGCATATTAGGTAAACATATTGTTACTATATCTCCTTCTTTTACTCCATAACTACGTAGTGCTCTTGCGCAAATATCAATTTTATCAAACATTTCATTATAACTAATGCGATTTTCAAAGTAGTTTAAAGCAATATAGTCTTTATCCTCTCCTACTTCGTTAATCAAATAATTATAAATAGATCTATTAGTAAATTTAATAGTTTGATTTTCTCTATCATAGAAATCTAGCCACTCATTACTATTATTTTTATTTTTAAATATTTTTGTATATAAATTCTTCAAGAAATTCATAATTCCACCTACTAGCCTCTATATGTTCCTACACATTCACAAGGTGTTTTCTTAGGATATATTAAGCAAGTGCAACCATGGGCACATTTTACTTGAACTTTAAAATAATATAAATCAATTGCATCATCATGTTTCTTGTTTTCATCTTCTAGAATTTTTTCAACTTCTCCAATACATTTACCCTCTTTATCCCAAGGATCAATAGCTGGTTCCATATATTCTTGATCTACTAATTGATCAATTGTAACAGTACTATCTCCTGGAACGTCCATAAAATAGTTTTCTGCTCCTTGAGCAGCTCCTTCATGAATTAAATTATAGGCCTTTTTCGCAGATCTATCACGTTGCCCAAAGAAAGTAATCATACCAAATGTCATTAAAATTCCTAAAATTACTACTGTTCCTAGTAATTCAACCATTGTAAAACCTTTTCTATTCATATATCATCACCTATATTAATTTTATCACAAAAATCACTCCTGTAAACAAAAAGAACAGATATTACTGTTAAATATCTGTCCTTGCTAATATTTCTGCAGGCCTTTTTCTAATTGTATTAAATACAGGAATTAATCCTACTAGTAAATTAAATACAAATACTAATATTATACTAATAATAACAATACCACTATTAATCATAAAATAATCTTCTAAATACTTAATATGAGACAATTGATTAATAATATAAGCACATATTAATATACCTGGTACTGAAGCCATTAATGTAATAGCAATTATCTCTCCACTAAACATAATATAAATATCCTTTTTCTTAAC
>JAFRIS010000014.1 GCA_017432665.1 Bacilli bacterium | reverse complement strand
TGACCTGATACTACTGTGGTATTGATTATTCCATTCTTTAATTCTGTTGGTAACGCATTATATATATCACTATCTACATATGCCCTCATCACACTTGCTGGCCATCCTCCTACATTTGTATTTGTAGAATTCATTACTTGTGTTGTGATTATATCTGCAAATTCTAATACAAATCCACATGCTGTTTGTGAGAATCCTGTTGTAGAGCATTCCGTTGGTGTTGATTTGTTGGCGATACGCAATGTGTGTGTTCCAAATGTTCCCATATCTACTTCTTTTGTATCTCCTACATTATAGTTATTTGTGTTTCCAGATTTTACTGCTGCTACTATTGTTGACCAATCATCTTCTGCAAATGACACAGTATGAACTACTGATGTTGCACCATCTGTTGCCTGCTTATATGTAACTGTAAAACTTAGATTTAATGTCTGGGTAGTCTCCGGTAACTGGCTAGCTTCTATATCTCTTTTGTATTCTATTCTTACTTTGTATGTTTCAGAAGAATTTGCTTTTAATTCTTGATTTCTTTGTAATGGTGCTCCATCACTATATGTAATACTATAATTTAAATATGCTGGTAAGGTGATTATTTCTACATTATTTAACTTAGATGATATTACATCTATCATTCCATCTATTGTTCCTTCGTTTACTGCATCTACAGTAAATTCATAGAAGTCTCCTGGTTTATCTAATACTATATTATAATTTACTGTTGTTTTTGTATTATCTATAGTTGCTTTATCTGCATTACTAGTACTTACACTACCTTCTGTTATTACTACATTATTCCAATGAATATCCCATTTAGAATCTTGTATTGATGTTGTTCCTGTTATAGTTAGATTACTTTGTAGAATTGCATATCCTACACTTATAAATAGGATTAGCAACAACAAAAGATACTTTGTTCTTCTCTTTGTCTTCTTCATAGGCTTCACCTATTATAAGTATACTTTAGATTTTATTATTTAGCAACAAAATAAAAAGCATCTAATGATGCTTATTGTAATTTTTCTTTAATAATATTTGATACAGTTTTCATATCAGCTTTACCTTTTAATTTGGCATTAGCTTCTTTCATTACTCTACCCATGTCTTTTTGACTCTCTGGTTTAACTTCAGCAAATATTTCATCAATTACCTTTAATACTTCTTCTTCAGATAATTGTTCAGGTAAATATTTCATTAAAATATCTATTTCCGCCTTTGTTTGATCTATTAAGTCCTGTCTATTGCCTTTTTCAAATTCAACGATAGATTCTTTTCTCATTTTAACTTGTCTATTAACAACATCAATTAATAATTCATCGTTAATTTCTTTCTTATGATCGATTTGTTCTTGTTTTAATCCAGCTTTTACCGCTCTAATAACAGCTAATCTTTCTTTTTCTTTATTCTTCATTGCTTCAATCATGTCTTTTTCTAATTGTTCTATCATATTATCATCTCCTAATTCTTCTCTTTTAAATTAAAAGTAGTATCTCAAGGACACTACTTGTATTAATAATCTCTACTACGATTTGAGCGTTCTCTTTTTCTAGAATTCTTTATTCCTTCTTTTTTAGCTGCTCTTCTTCTAACTCCTGGCTTATCATAAGCTTCTCTTTTCTTCCACTCAGAAGGGACACCATCTCTTGCGACTTTTTGCTTAAATTTTCTTAAAGCTTGATCAAGATTTCCTCTTACAGTAACTTTAGTTGCCACTATTTTTCCCTCCCTTCGCTTTTAACTAAAAAAAATTATAACAAAAGATTGCTTATTTTTCAACCATTTTTATGTTTTTTTCTTTATTCTATCGGACAAATCTTCTTTTCACAAATTCTTCTGATGCCTGATCCAACACTATAACCAGCTTCTCTTAATAAATTAATTACATCAACTATAGCATGAATAATTGGACCATTCATAGTAACATTGCCTCCAATTGTACTATCTAATTTTTCATCACTCATTTTATTCATGCATTACAACCTCCTGGATTTATCAAGCCATCTATAATCCCCGAAACAAAGATTATAACTGCCGCGACAGCAATACCAGTCCATACTGATATTGTATTTCCTCCTTTTATTTTTTCTAAGTTTTCATCACTTATTTTACTAATTTTAACCACCTTCCCAAATTATTTTAAATATGTTAATTAAATGTATTCGCCCTTTAATAAAAACCATTTCCAAAACATCATTAACCTTCTTATTCTTAAAAGAAAACTTTAACACCAATTGATAATAATCTTTTTTATTCTTAGTCATAACAATTCCTCTATCCTCAATTATTTGATATTTGCTTTTCTTATTATTAAAGAACAAAATCTTATTACTGTAAATTGTCTTTCTCTCATTCTTGTCAACAACGATTAGTACTAAATTATCTTTTATTACCACACCTGTTATTTTAGAGTATTCTTCAACCTTAATAATAGATAAAGTAATTACTATTAATATCTCACTAAATAGAAGTAAAACCATTAAAAGAATAATTAAATATTTTTTCTCGTAATTTCTAACTTTCATATATCTTAGCCTTATCTAATTTTAAAACACGATCAAATAGTTTCTTATTATTAAATCTATGAGATATTACAATAATAGTTTTATCACTTAAATACTTAAAAATATTTTCTAATATTTTTTTCTCTCTATTAATATCAATTTGTCCTAATGCTTCGTCCAATATATAGATATTGCTCTTCTTTATAATACTCCTAGCTAATATAATTCTTTGTCTTTCTCCATTACTAAAATTAAAACCATTTTCTTCTATCAAAGCATCATAATTATTACTGCTATTTTTAACAATGTCATCTACTAAACATACTTTACATACTTCATTAAATTCTTCTTCAGAATAATCTTTATAAAGTAAAATATTATTTCTAATAGTATCAGTAAATAAATATTCACTACTAGTAACATATGTAATATTTGATCTGATATTTTCCAAATGATAATGATTAATATCAATATTAGCTATTTTTATTCTATTAAAATCTACCTCAATATATCTTAAAAGCATTTTCATTAGAGTACTTTTTCCACTACCAGATTCTCCACTTAATAGAATCTTTTCTCCTTGTTTAATTTCTAAATTTATATCTTTAAATAAATATTTACTACCAATTTTATAAGATAAATTATTATAAGTAATATTACCATTTAAAGTAAAAGACAAATAAAAATAATTATTAGTAAAATTATCTTTATTAATCATAAATATTTCTTCCACTCTAGTTAAAGCCACTTTATAAGAACTATATTCTTCTAAGATACTAATTATGTTATAAAAACTGGTGTTGAAATATGAGAAAAAAAGTTGATAAACAATTAAATTGTTTAGAGGTAAGTTACCGTTTATAACATAATAAGATCCTAAACCAAATATAATTAATAAAGACATGTCATTTAAAATATTCTTATTAAAAAAATATCTTTCTAGCAACATATTATAAGAATATACTGCTTCTAAGAAAGATTTATAACTAAGTGAAAATTTATCAATTAATCTCTTTTCTAAATGACTTCCTTTAACAGTATCTACATTACTTATACCTTGAATAAGATAAGAATTAATAATATCTTCTTTATTACTAATATTCTTAATACATTTTCTTTTTTTAGAACTTATTAAGAATTGATATAAAAACAAAATAATGGTAGGAATAAGAAGATAAAAAGTTAATGTCTTCTGATAATTAAGCATTATAGTCATAAAGATTATAATGCTTATTAAATCAGTAGAAATAATGCAGAAGAATCTATTTATAAAACTCCTAATAGTATTTAAATCTTTAAATCTGGAAATAACTTCTCCAGTAGTTCTATTTTTATAATATAAATATGGAAGTAAAAGTAATTGTTTATAAGTATTGGTAGTTATTTCGTTATCAAAGAAAATTGTCCATTTACTCAATAATATATTTCTAAGTAAACTACTGATATTCTTCAAGAAATAAAATACTATCATAATGATACTTAAGTAATATATATTCTTTGTTAAATTATAATTAATAGAATACTCTAATAAATATTTAAAATGAAATGATGTAAGGATATTTAAAGTAAAGTATGAGAATGTAAGTATGATTATTGAGAATAATAATTTTTTATTCATTTTAAACATATTAATAATATTCTTATAAATTATATTTTTCTTCTGCATTATTGGTAATTTTTTTATTGGTTTTAAGAATATATAATTATTACTGGATAATAAGTTAAACTCTGCGATAGAGATTATTTTTTTACCTTTAGCAGGATCCATCAAAGTAATTTGTTTTTTCTTTTTATTTATTTCATATAAAACAACAAAATGTTTATAACTTTTATTAACAATAAAATGCGCTATACAAGGTAAGTTATTTACATCTATATCTTCTATTTTTCCTGATAGCCCAATTGCTTCAAAACCAATTGTTTTTGCACCTTCAATTAGATTATAAAAAGAAACTCCATCTTTTGTAGTATTAGTAATCTCCCTTAAATATTCTTTAGATACTTCTCCTCCATAAAATCTAATAATAGAAAGAAGAGAACAAATACCGCAATCTTTGATGCCATCCTGAAGAACTACTTTCACTTATATTTCTTTCACCTCCTATTATTATATTTCGCAAGATTTTTCTTTTACATAAAAAAAGAAGAAAAATTCTTCTTTTTTTATTATCTATATTGAAAATCTCCACCACGCCTATAAGCTTCTTCTATCTGTTTTTGATCTAAGCCCTGTGACAGTTTTGAAATATTTTCAACCACTTCTTTTATTTCGCTGAAAACACTATCTCCATAACCTATATTAATATCATTACGTTCTGTTGGATTTAAATCATTAGCTGTAGCATCTTCAGGTAAACGTCCTTGCTTTTTCCAATCATATAAGCCTCTCTCAATAGCAGTAGGCATACTTGCTAGAACGATTAAATCATGCATTCTAGACTCTATTGCTTCTGGAGTTTTTTCCCCATAAATGTCATCACTTGCAAGTACTCTTAATTTAGAAACTTCATTTCTTAAATCTTCAACATTAGCTAACATTTCTTTCGCTTGATCTTTTTTAGCAAGTTCCCTCATCTTTTCCATAATTGCTTTATTACGATTGCTGTTGTTAGAATTAACATCTCTAACATCTAAACCTGCCTCTTGATAGATTGGGTCAAAAGCACCTGAATTTTTCAATTCTTCTTCTGCTCTTTTTCTTAAACTTTCAGCATAATACTTATTAACTTCATCAATCAGCTTTTGTTCCTTTGTTTTTTCTTTTTCTACCATTCTATCAAGTGCTTCTTGTTGAACTACTTCGTGAACAGCATTATCTTGTATTTCTTGATATTGATCATAATTAATGTCAACATCAGCACTTTTAATTCTAATTTGATTTAACTGATCTCTTAATTCTTCTAATTTTTGATAATCTACTGGCTCAGTATTTTTAATTCTATATATCTCTTTAGATATACGTGCATATGTAGCTTCAACACTTTCTTTCCTATCATCTTTGTCTCTTTGTTGTCTAGATGCTTTAGCCTGTTCCATATAATTATTCATATCATAAGAAGCCAATACTGCATTAGCTTTTCTTAATAATTCATTATTACTTCTAATTAATTGTTCAACTTCTTGTAAAGCATCATCATATTTAACTGTACCTTTGGATGTTTCTTTTTGTAATTCTTCTTTTAATTTATTACAAAGCTTAATTGTTTCATTTGCTTTATCCCTATCTTGTAATGCTTTTATAATATTATTGATATTTTTCTTGAAACTATTATTCTTACCAGTATTTTCTAAATAATTACTTTGAGCTAATTCTTTTAATTCATGATAATCATTTAATACTATCTTTTCCTCATTAGGAACTTCTAATCTATTATTATCTCGAGCTTCATCAAATTCTTTTTTTCTTAATCTTTCAAATTCTTGTAATGCTACTTTAATATTTTTAACTCCACAAGAATGACCATTTTCAGTAATTACTAAACTCTGTCTACCAAGGAATGAAGACTTTTCAACAGCCTTTTGAATTTGAGCTATTCTTTGAGCAAATTCTTTTCTACTGGCACTATTTATTTCTCCAATATCTTTGTTAATTTTCATAAACAAAGCAACTACTTCGGACTGAGATGCTAACTTAGAAAACCTATCTAATAAATCAGTTAGTTCCACAGATGGAGTATATTTAATATCCGGTTTGCAACTGTGTTGAGCCTCAGATAAAGCTTTTGATATGATATTCAATTCAACACTTTTTTTCTCGCTTTCTTTTAATTCTGAAGACTTAACTTCAATACCTAAAGGCAATCTTTTATGTCCCTCTTTATTCTCTTTAAGTTTATCTCTTCTTTCTTCTTCTGTTTTTTCCAACTCTTTTAACCTATCTTGCATTGATTGATAGTAAGAGTATGGATTATCAGTTGTGTATCCACCATTCATTTTTTTCCTCCTAAATAGTTATATTAATAAAGATACTCCTAAATTATCTTCAGAAATACTTTGTTCATCTTTTAATCTATCAATATTTATACCAAGTAATCTTCCCTCTAGTTTTGATATATCTTCCAAATACTCTGGTAATTTTTCCTTTAATGCACTTAGTTCTTTTACCAAAGTATCATATTCCTCAATTATTTTTTGTTTTAATTGTTCTCTTTCTTCTTTACGTTCTACATCATACTGACCACTCACAAAACTTGTAAAAAAGCTATTGGCTTTATCTATCTTTTCTAAATTCTGAGCTAAAATCATTGATACAGTTTCTTGTAGTTTGATAAATTCAAAACCAGTTGTATTTACTTCTTTCTGTATTTCTTCTCTAATTTTATTACATAAATCAATTACTTTAAGAGCTTTATCTTTAATATTTGATTGTTCATTAAAATCATTACTATTATCAAAACCTATATTTACGGTGTTTTTGTCATCGAAAATAACATTTTGAGATTTTAATTCAATAATTCCTCTATCGATATCTAAAGACTCTATTGCTGTTTCTATCATTTTTTTAATACTTTCTTCAACTGTTATTTTTGCTGTTTCAGAAGAGTCATCAATTGTTAACTCTTTGTTAGAAGATTCACTTTCATAAGCCAATTGAATAAGACTGATTTCTATTTCACGTAATCTTTGAATTTTATCATAATAGTTTATCTTCATAATATCAGAGTTAATAGCTGATTCAACTCTTGATATTTCTGTTTCATCAATATACTTATCTAGTTCATCTAACAACTGTTTTATATCACTAGATAAAGAATAAAAAACATTAGAAACATTATGAAAAGCAATGCATAAAATACTATTCATTTTATCATAATTTATATAATTTTCTTTTAATTTTTTTAGTTCTATTGAACTTTTAATAGTTGAATTCCTACCAGCAATAGTATCCATTAATGATTGTTTAACATATTCTAATAGAACATTCAACTCATTATGCAAGGTATGGTAATAAATATTTTCTTCATTCATACACTACCACCTCTATTATGATTTTATCATATTTAGCAACAAAAAAACAACATTTTCATGTTGCTTAACTACTAATCTAAATCAAATACTAAACTTTTTTAAGGGTTTTTGCTGGTACTTCATAGTCAATAATTTGTTCTCCATTTTTGTCAATTCTAACAACATTAAAACTTCCTAATAGTTCACACAATTCATTTTCTGACAAAATTTTTGAGTCATCATCACTATAATAAAGAGGTATATAGAGACCTTGATTTCCTATTGCTTTTATAATGAAGTCTTTATTAACTGCTATAATACTTTTTCCTTCAAATTCATCTTCATTACATCCCAATATTGTTTGTAGCATTAACAGGCCTTTTTTATACAAAGAAATTTGAGTACCAACTCCTTTTCCTTTAATTGAAAAGCTTTTAAACTTAGTTCCTGACCAATCCTCATCATCATGAGTTTTATCAATTATCCATTCTTCTAAATATAACTCATTATACATAAATTATTCCTCCTAAATTGTTATAATTCTTATTTTTCTGTTTCATCCGTTTATTTCTTTAGATAAAGACTTAATTATGCTATATTCTATTGTTTTTTTAATACGATGTCAATTGTTTATATAACAAAAAATCAATTCCATTTCTAGAATTGATATTTGCAGCAAATCGAATATAAGTTCAACAAATTATTAATGGTGCCGATAGTAAGAATTGAACTTACCTCTGATCCTTACCAAGGACCTGTTTTACCACTAAACTATATCGGCAATAATAGAAAAAGGACTTAATAGTCCTTTTATTATCAAATGGTGGAGCATAGCGGGATCGAACCGCTGACCTCCACGGTGCAAACGTGGCGCTCTCCCAGCTGAGCTAATGCCCCAATTACTTCCAACCAGTAATAGAATTATAGCAAATCATACCCTTAAATGTCAATATATTTTATAAAAAAATAAGTATTAATTAATACTTATTTTTTTATATTTTTTAGGCAGCTTATTTAAAATTAAATATACTAATTCACCATAAATAATATTTAAGATTAAACTATGAGTAATTTTATATAATACTCTACTGAAAGTAATTGGTACTATGTGAAATGTAAAAAGAATTAAACCAGTTACTGATTCGTAAATTACTATAACTAATATCAAATAAACAATTAGTTTTAAATAATCCATTTCATAAGTATGAAAAACTTTCTTAGAAAAACAAGCAATTAGTAAGAACAACACCCCATTAAAGAATACTAAGTTAGTATAAAACAAATCATAAACCATACCAGTAATAAAAATCATAATAAAGAAATGCTTTTCTCTTTTACGATAATATGGATACAAAAGTGAAATGCTTACTAAAGTAAATAATGGAGTAAATAGTGATAAATCATTTACCATGAATGGTAAGTAATTTGATAATAAACCATCTACTAACAATGACACAATTATAATAATTATTCCTATCATCTTACTTTTCTCCTAATACTGATACATAGTGAATATTATTAAAGTCTTGAGTAGTTTTAATATATAAAGTTTTACTCAAATTATATTTATCACTTTCTTCTTTTTCTACTGCACCAATATAAATACCAGCAGGAAACATTTCCCCTAAACCACTAGTTAATACTGTATCCCCTTGATTAATTACAGTTGTTTTATCTATACCTGTAACTTTAATTAAACCAGTATCATGATCATAACCATTTAAAACAGCATAATTATCTCTATCACCAGTCCTGATAGCTACACTAACTTTAAAATTAATATCATCAGAAGTTATTAATTTAATCTCACTAGAATTATTTGATACTTTTGATATTTTTCCTATTAAACCTTTTTTAGTAATAACAGCCATATTCTTCTTAATACCTGATTTTTTTCCTTTATCAATAGTAATAGTATTAAACCAATAACTTTTATTACGAGATAAAACAGTCGCATTAATTGCCTTATGCTCAGTTAATGTTTTATTTAACTCTAATACTTCCTTTAATTCTTCTATTTCTTTTTCCATTTCTTTATTAGAATTCTTTTCAACTACACATTCATTTTTAGAATCTTTTCTTAAAGCAGTAAAGGGATACATTACTATCCTTTCAATAAACATAGCTGTATCTTTTAAAACATAATTATTACTACTACTAACTAATAAAGAAAGTACTAATAAAACAATTACTATTATTCCACCTATTATTAACATAATATTTTCTTTGTGTTTATCTTTTTTCTTTTTATACATATAATCATCTCTCGTACCTATTATATTATAATTCTTCAGATATTTAAACTATTTTTATGTTCATAAAAACTATAGAATGAATCTTCTCCTACTATAATATGATCTACTACAGGTATTCCTTGAATGTTGCCAGTTTTTATTAATCTTTCTGTAAATAAAATATCTGCCTTTGAAGGACTAATATCATTAGAGGGATGATTATGAAGACATACTATTGAACTGGCACTTACTTTATATGCTTCTTTAAATATTTCTCTTGTGTGAGTAACAGAACTATTAATAGTACCCATAAAAATTAATTTGCGAGTAATTAGTTCTTGCTTATTATTAAAATAATAACAATAAAAATACTCTTGTTTTAAACCATTAAATAAATATTTTGAGTCTTCCCAAATTAATTTAGGATTATCCAATTTAATTAGCTTATTAACTTCTTTTAAAAATATTCTTTTTCCTAATTCAATGGCACTTATTAATTCAATAGCTTTTACTTCACCTATTCCTTTGATACTAGTTAAATCTTTAATACTTAAATCTTTGAAACTATCTAAATCATATTTATTTAAAATATCTATAGCTAACATAGTAACGCTCTTGTTTTTAGTACCTGTTTTTAAAATAATAGCCAGTAATTCTTTATTACTCAAATTAGTAATACCCACTTCTTTTAATCTTTCTCTTGGCCTTTCAGTAATAGGTAAATCTTTAATTAAATACATAATATCACCTATTACTATTATTCTAATTTTTGACAAAAAAAAGAAATAAATTATTTCTTTTTATCAAACCTGGCTTCCATTGAAAAAACTTCAGGTCTCTCTTTTTTAGGATCATTAAAACCAGCAAATATTTCTGTAAATTGTTCAAAACCTAAGTTTTTATATAACTTAATAGCTCCTGGATTATCAGCTAAAACGTCTAAGACTATATGATCATATAATTGCTTCTTATAAATATCAATTATATAACTTAACATAGTCTGACCAATATGTTTTCCACGATAATTAGAGTCAACACAAACATTAGATATATATGCAAAGTCAGCGTTTTCAACTTCGTTAATTAATTCTTTAACATAATTATTTATTGTGAATTCATACCGCTCATTTTTCTTTTCTAATTCACTATAATCATAATCTAATTCAGCAGTTTTATCAATAATACAAACTAGTCCTATGATTTCACCATTACTAGAATCAATGGAAATATATAAATGCTTTAATGAAAAGAAAAACTTATCTTCTAATAATAATGGAGGTAATTCTTTTTTACATTTTTCTAGAGTTTCAAACCAATATGGATAAATATATGGATCAGTATTATATAGTAGTTCAGCAATTTTTTCTAAGTCATCATCAGAAGTTGGTTTTCTAATAATTAATTTATCTGTATCCATTAAACTGTTCCTTTGTCATCTAAAGCTAAATTACTTAATTCTTCATTTATTTTAGTATATAGTTCATTATTGAACATATTTACTAAATCTTGATTACGTGAAATATTATTCTTAATAGCTTCTTTTACTTGATCTTGAGTAATAGGTTTTGAATCTTTAGAATTATTGAATTTATTAGAATTTGCTTGTTCAACAGTGTCAAATCTTTCTATTGAATTAACAAGTGAACTAGTATTATTAGCTAAACTATTAAATTCTAATGTACAATTATCAAGCATCTTTGTAACTGTTTCATCCTTAATCATTAATTTATTGGCAATTTCAGAATAACCTTTTGCTTTTTTTATTTTTTCAAAACCTTTAATTAATAAATCTTTTGCTTTTTCTAAACTACTAATATCATCGCTAACTGCTTTTAACCCCTCAGTCACTTTATTAACATCATATTTTATACCATCATTCATATTATTCGCCTCCATTATCAGATTGCCTAATTGCTACTAATAAATCTTCAATATAGTCATCTAAACAACCACTAGTACTTTGAATATTACTAGCACATAGATCAATATTTTCTTCTACTGTTAAATCTTTTAACATTAAACAGTCCTTAGACAAATAATCTTTTAAGCGAAAAATATCTTTGTTAAGATCCAATAAAATATTTGATGCTTCTTTTAGTAAACTGCATCCTTCTTCCATTGCTTGTATATCTACTTTATTATCCATAGTTATACCTCCGTAACATCTTTATCGTATCATATAAACAAGTAAAAATAAAGAGTTGTTATTTCAACAACTCTTCTAATTTCTTTTTCTCTTCTGCTAATTTCTTTCTATCCATTTCAACTATTTTCTCAGGTGCTTTTTTAACATAGTTTTCATTAGATAATAATTTTTCTCTTCTAGCGATTGATGCTTCAAGTAATTTAATTTGTCCTTCTCTCGCAGCCTTTTCTGCTTCTGTTTCTATTCTTTCAAAGAAGATTTGCGCTTTTACTCTAGTTGAAAATACTTTGTAAGCTTTCATACCTAATGGTTCATGTACTAAATTATCTTCAAGTTTTAACATTTTAACTATTAAATCATTATCATCAGTAGTATCAAACATTACTTTCATATCTTTAGTAATATTATTTTCTGCTTTAACATTTCTAAAAGATTTAATAAATTCTACTTGATCGTCTACTGCCTTTTCTTCATCTTCAAACACTAGTTTTTTAGTATATTTAGGATACTCAGAAATCATAATAGATTCAGAATCTTTTACTGGTAACATCTGATATATTTCTTCAGTTACAAAAGGCATAAATGGATGTAACATTTTTAAAATACCAGTTAATACATAACATAATACTGACTTAGTAGTCATAGAATCCAATGAATATTTAGCCATTTCAATATAGTAATCACAGAAATAATTCCAAGCAAAATCATATATTTCTGAACCAGCTAAATTAAATTCATATTTATCCATATGTTTAGTAACAGATTTAACTACTTTCATATATTTAGTTAATATCCATTTATCTTCTGGTTTTAAATAATCGAAATTAAGATCTTTTATATCTTCAATATTCATTAATGTAAATCTAGATGCATTCCAAATTTTATTAATAAAGTTCCATGTAGCAGTTAATTTAACTTCATCAAATCTTAAATCCATACCCATAGAGCCATCAGTAGTTAAATAATATCTTAATGAATCAGCTCCATATTTATCTACCATATCAAATGGATCTACTCCATTACCCAATGATTTAGACATCTTACGTCCCATTTTATCCCTAATAAGTCCATGTATTACACAGTCTTTAAATGGTCTTTTGCCAGTAATATATTCTGTTTGAAAAGCCATACGAGCTACCCAGAAGAAGATAATATCATATCCTGTAACTAAACAATCTGTAGGGAAATATCGTTCTAAATCTTTAGTCTTTTCTGGCCAACCTAAAGTACTAAATGACCATAGAGCACTACTAAACCATGTATCTAATACATCCTCATCTTGTACCCATCCTTTTCCTTTAGGAGCTTCCATTCCTACATATACTTCTCCATCTTTATACCAAGCGGGTATTCTATGTCCCCACCAAAGTTGTCTAGATATACACCAGTCATATGAAATATTCATCCAATGACGAAGTACTTTTTCAAATCTTTTTGGTACAAAATTAATCTTTTTATCTTTATCATCTTGGAATTCTAATACTTTTTCAGCAAGTGATTCCATTTTAACAAACCATTGTTCCTTAATCATTGGTTCTACCATAACACCAGTTCTTTCACTATGACCAACTTCATGTGTTAATGGTTCTATTTCTAATAATAGTCCTTCTTCTTTTAAATCTTCAATACAAGCTTCACGACATTCTTCTCTAGTCATTCCTTGATACTTCTTAGGTACATTTTCATTCATAGTTGCATCATCATTCATTATGACAATTCTTTCTAAATTATGTCTATTACCAACTTCAAAGTCATTAGGATCATGAGCAGGAGTAATTTTAACAACTCCAGTACCTTTTTCCATATCAGCATGATCATCAGTAATTACTGGGATAGGTTTATTTACAAGAGGTAAGATAACATTCTTACCAACATACTTTTTATATCTCTTATCTTTTTCATTAACAGCTACTGCAGTATCTCCAAATAATGTTTCTGGACGAGTAGTTGCAATATCTAAGTATTCATTAGTTCCTTCAATAATATACTTAATATGATAGAAAGCACTCTTTTCTGATTTATAAATAACTTCTTCATTAGATAATGCTGTTTGAGCTACTGGATCCCAGTTAATTATTCTTTCTCCACGATAAATCAAACTTTTATTATAATAATCTACAAATACTTTTCTTACTGCTTTATTTAAATCCTCATCTAAAGTAAATCTCTCTCTTGTATAGTCAACAGATACGCCTAAAGCTCCCCATTGGCTTCTAATACTATCTCCATATTCATTAGTCCAATCCCAACAAGCCTTTAAGAATTTTTCTCTTCCATATTCATACTTATCGATACCTTGATCTTTTAACTTTTTAACAACTTTAGCTTCAGTTGCGATAGCAGCATGATCCATACCAGGTAACCATAAAGTATCAAATCCTTGCATTCTTTTATACCTAATAATAGCATCTTGAATAGCCACATTATAAGCGTGTCCTATATGTAATTTACCAGTTACATTTGGAGGCGGTATTACTATACAATATGGAGTCTTATCAGACTGATTATCACATTTAAAATAACCTTTATTTTTCCATTTATCGTATTTATCTTTTTCAACTTCTAAGTGATTGTACTTTTTATCTAACATGTTAATCTCTCCTCTATATACTTATTTATTTCTTTTCTTATTTCTTCTAATTGTCTTTTTAATTTTTTATTATTAGTTTCTTTCTTATAAATATCAATAATAGTATCTACATATTCTTTGTCTTTTAAGTATTCAATGCTTTCTTTATAATTAATATCAAAAATAAAGCCTAAAGATACCGCTAAAAGATCAGTTTTAGTACCTAACTTTTTTCTATCGACATCTTCTCTATTTAGTAAAGATTCATAAACATATTCACTTAATTCTTCATCTAATTCTACTTCTAAATCTCGAATTGTATATAAGAATAAAATATCAATTTTATCGGCATCTCTTATTATCTTAATAAATTTTTTTTCTTGCTTTGTTAAATTCTTTGGCAACCTATATTTATTATGATATTTAATACTCTTAAAAATAATATCATCATGTTTATCATCAGTAATATACTCTCTTATATAATTATCTTTCTTTAATATTTTTATACCAAAATCAGCGTGATCAATACTAATTAAGTCTCTAAAAGTTTGATATTTCTTCCATTGTTCAAAACGGCCAATATCATGAAGTAAGCCAATTAATTTAGCAATATATATTTCCTCATCATTCAAGTTTAAATTACTAGCTAATTTTTCACATAACCTCATGACTCGAAAAGTGTGTTTTACTTTTAAATCTATCATATTTCCATATCCATGATAGTTATTTGTATAATTAATAAACTCTAAAATTGCTTTATTCATGTTGTTCCCCTTTCTATAAAAAAAGAGAAACCCATCCAAAGGACGAATTTCTCGTGGTACCACCTTATTTTATTACTTGCGTAATCTTGATATCTTTAACGGAATTATCCGGAATTATTTACTACTGTTTCAATAATTATGCTCCTCTGCTACCTTGGGTATTTCTTAATATTTCTTTACACCTACCAGAAATTCTCTATAATTAAGCAAATACTTACTCCTCAGATTCCTCGCATCTACGAATGATTATATACCATTTAAATTATTTTGACAAGACTATTTAATTATCATCATTATAAAACTTATCTATTACTTCTTTATCTCTAGAAGCATGGTATGGAGTAACATCATCAAACGTTGGCTCTCTAGCAATAGAATCATCTAATTCGGGTTCATCATTAATCTTTTTTTCAACAATTTCTACTCCTGGTTCTTCATAATCCGGAATAATATCATTATCATTATTATGAAACATAGAATCAACAGCAACAGCACCTACAGAGCCAGCTATTCCACTAGCCGCTATACCTAAACCAATAGGAATAGTATTAATAGGATTACTTTCTTGAACCTCACTAGTAGTTTGTCCTGTAACAGGTATTTGAGTTACGTTGTTTAACAAATTAGTTCCAATAAAACTTTTACTTTCAGGATCAGCAAAACTTTTAATAGTCTTTTCTAAAGCTGCGTTAAGTTCATTCACTTCACTCTTTAATTTATCAATTTCATTAGTTAAAACATCTAAATCATCTTTGTAATTACTAAAACAGTTACCGTGTTCAAAACTTATTTTACTTAAATCATTATCAAGATCTAAAACAATATTAGATAGACTAACACTATTTAAACTATTATTAGCTTCTTCTATTACTTTAAAACTACCTGTCAATTTATCTAAATCAACAGTATTAGTATCATTAGCCATACTATCCCTCCTATATTGCTTTAGCTTTTTCTAATCTTTCCTTTAACATCGCTATTTTTTCATTAGTAACATTTATTATAGCATTAACATCATTAATATCTACTACTTGATTATTAGTGGATATTCTATTTCTCAAAGACATTGTATTTTGTAATATTCTTTCCTGTTCATCTATTTTTTCTTCAATTGCAGTTATTAACTGTTCTTTTTCTATTTTCTTCTGTTCAGCTACTTGAGTACTAATTTTATTATTAAATTTATCCATTAGTACTTTTATATTTTCTATTCTTTTCAAAATCTTATTAGCGGCAATATTACTAGGAGATTCTCCATTAATAGACAAAGATTCTTTATTTAGTCCGCCTTTTTCTGTTTCAATTTTAATACTATTATAAACATTATTAATACTATTATTGAAAACATTTGCTTTTTTTGTTAAAACTTCTTCTATTTGTTCAGAATTAATTAATTCTTTAGCATCTGTTTTCCAAGTAATCCAATCTACACTTGCCATAGTAACCTCCTATAATCATCTAACTATATTATACTAATCATTCAAATAAAAAGAAAGTCTATTCTTGACTTTCTTTTTTCTCTTTTTCCATTTCTTCCATTCCACCAATTAGAATTTGAGATATTTCTTTTTGAGCATCTGTCTCATAACCCTTAAAGCAAATCTTTTCAATTTGATCATGGTTGAAGACAAACATTTGATCACTTGTCAACATTCCTTCTGGATAAAAGCATGCTCCATAATCAAACATTTTTCCATTTACATCAATTTCTCCATTTTTGTCATAACCTTGTCCATCAGGCATAACACAATAACTCATAATCATTAATTCTCTTCGTCCGCCTTTTAATATTACAACTGTCCCGATAGGTAAAAATTTCTCTTCCATTATTTTTCCTCCTTTTTATTGTAAATCTGCTAGTTCATCATTTGTTCTAGCATCATATTTCTCTGTTACAATTGGCTCGTGAGCAAGATACTCATCGTCATCATCAAATGTATCGCTATCTGATGAACCAGCATAGTAATCATTTACTTCTTCATTTTCATCCCATGAATCTGCTTCAAATTCATCATCTTCTTCATCAGAATTATTACGTTTATGATCCATGTAAGCTTTTGCTCCTAAACCTGCAGCTGCAGCTGCACTTAATCCAGCAGCAATTGGAATAACTGAACTTCCAGACTTCTTATTAGTATCAGTATCAGGAGATACAGGTATCTTATTAATTTCTGGATCTGACTCTATAATTGGATCATCAGGTTCAAGAACTTCTGGATCTTCAGTTGGTTCTTCTGGTTCAACAACTGGTTCAGGCTCAGGTTCTGGTTCAACAACTGGCTCGTATGAATCTCCTGAATATGCTGGAACATAACCATCTCCTTCAGATGTTCCTCCTCCAGTATGAATTACTACAGGATCCTGATTACTTGTATTATTATTGCCCTCAGTATTATTTTGTGTATTTTCATTGTTTTCTGTGTTTTCCGTATTTTCTGTATTCTCATTATTTTGATTGTTTTCTGTATTTTCATTGTTGTTTTCTTCTTCACTTGGTGTAACTTCTTCTACTGATTCCTGATTTTCATTATTTTGATTGTTTTCTGTATTTTCTGTATTCTCAGTATTTTCTTGATTAGAAGGTGGAACATATTGATCACCACCACTGGTGTCGTATCCTCCTCCACCTCCGCCGTTATTGCTATAATCGTTATATCCTCCATCATTATTTGTAGTTCCATTATCATTTGAACTTGTATCTGATGTACTAGTATCAGATGTACTAGATGTATCTGATGTATCAGCAGAAGCATCATCAGTTGAAGGATTATTTTCACCAATTTTTGGCATAAGTGGACTTACTTTATTTGCCTCACTAATAGTAGTATATGCCACAGTAGCTGCCACTCCTGGCGCCGCTGGACTAGTAACTGTTTCTACTATTCCTTTTCCAAGATTTTCAAGATGTTCTTTTGGACTAGTATGAACAAAAGCACTAGCTCTATTCTTCAATGTTTTTGCTTCTAAATTTGCCAATTCTTGTTCAAGATCTTTAACTCTCTTTCCTGCATTAGCAGCCGCTTGTTCTGCATTTTCAAAGTTGATTACTTTTTCTCTTGGACCCTTAACAATTGATTTAACTTTATCAGGTAAGCGATCCGAAATTCTAGTTAATACAACATCAGAATCTTTTAATTCTCCCTTTGCTGTTCTCCATTCATTATTTGCACTTGTTTCAGCCACTCTAGCTTCTTCAAGTTTAGCTTTTGTTGCTTTTATTTTTCCTCTATTTGTAATAGGTTCTCTAGGTTCTCCGTTTCCAAGTAATCTTCGTTTTCCAGAACCAACAGCAGCTTTTGCATCAGCAGTAGCACCATCTGCTACTTCAGAAGCTGTAGTTGTGGCAGGCTTCTTCTTGAAAATCCCAATCTTTCTTGTAGTTTTAGTTGCAGCTGTTCCAGTTCCAGACGCCACCGATGGTCCTCCTTCTGCGGCAGTTGCTGCTCCTGCTTCAGTACCCGTTTCAGAAACTACAGGTGTTGGTTCAGTAGAAGTAGTAGCCTTAGTACCTTTACCACCTTTAGTGGCCTTAGTACCTGTGCCTTCTGCATTAGCTGGAGGTTCTGCTGATCCTTCAGGAGGAGTTTCTGGAGTTGCCTTAGCAGCGGCATCATCTACATTCTCTGCTGCTACAGTTCCTGCTCCTTTTCTTTTAAACAAGTTATTAGTTTTACTATTTAACTTCTTAGCGGCATTTTGTCCAGATCTAGTAGCAGAATCTGTATATCCTTCATAATCAGCCAATTTAGTGCCGTTAAGTCTTTCTCTTTCTGCAATAGCCCCAGCTCTTTTTTCAATAAGTGGTTTCATTTTTTCGACTTTTGCAACTTCGCCACTCGCTCCTGAAAACTTTGCTTCTTCCTCAGTAAATTTTATAATATCATCAACACTCTCCGTTGTTTCATTACCTGTTATCTTTCTTATTTCGGCTTCAGAAGATTTTATAATATCATCCTGTTCTTTTATTAGAGCACTTCTAGATGAACGTTCCCCAGCTTTACCTCCAAGGAAAGCAAGTCCACCTTGGATACCTGCATATTTTAATCCTTCTTTTCCAAAAGCTTTATTTATTGAATATCCTTTATCTAATCCTATCTCAGTACCAACACCAGCTCCACCGACAGCAGCTACTGCTGTAGCTGCCCATGTGGAATTAGAGGCTATTTTTAAATTTACAATTTTCTTTGCTAGTTTCGTTTTACCGACTAAGCCAGCAAGTTTTGTCTCAGATAAGAATCCACCAGCCCATAGGTATCCATAAGCTTTTCCACCAATAAGACATGCTCCTGCTAAAGCACTATCCTCAGTAAAATATGAAGCTTTTGATAATTTTGTTTGATAATATAGTTTATTAAATATTCCATGTGCCACTTTCTTTTCAACAGCTTTTGTGCACCACTTTTCTAGACCTGAATCTTTTGGTGCTAACCAACCAACGATTGAAACAACTCCATCACCTAGTTCTTCGCCAACAGATAAAACACCTTCACCAAATTTGGCAAGACCCATTAATCCAGTAGCAAGTATTCTTTTTCCGGTACCAGCTTCTGAATAAGCTTTTATATCTTCCATATTTCCGTTTATAACTGATACAAGCTTATCAATTGTATCTCCTGCAGCGTCAACAATAGTATCAAAAGAATCCGCACTTAATGAATTAGATACATACTCTTGAAATCCAGTACATGCATTTAAATCTCTTACTGCACTTGCTATATCATCACGAACTTTTTCCAAATCACCAGTTCTAACTGCTTCTATTTCTGTAACAAGACCATTTACTTTGTCTTCATCAGCATATATTTCAGAACGACCTGTTAGCCAAGATTTAAAACCCATCTTTTAACCTCCTTTTTATTAAGCTGCAACTCCGTTATTTTCTTTTGCTGCTTTTGCTTCTTCATTATATCTTCTTTGAAGTTCATCATGCACTTGTTCTGCATGATCCACAAGTTGATTAATAGGATCATACACACTATTCTTCAAACCTTTAATAATATCTGCAGCATCGTCTAGCATAGGCTTCATAGTATGATCATTAATTCGTATAAAACCTAATTTCTCAGTCGTTTTTTCACCAGTATCAATACTTTCAAGTTTATTAGCTGCGGCTTTAAAACCATCTCTTGCAGCTTCTTTTACTCTATACCCCTTTTGTTTAATAGATGGATAATCCACATCTAAATTAGCATTTCGTGCTCCTTCTATAGGATCCACCATATTATCATCTCCTTTTATTAAATTCAATGCATAGGAAAAATAGAAAGATTTCCTATCTTTCCTATACATTGCATTGCAATGTATATTTTCATCATTGGCCTTTACTATATTTAAGTGCTTCTTCAATAGCTGATTCTAATGATTGAGCTCCTGAAGTTACACTAGCAAAAACTTGTTCCATATCAGTTTCAGCAAACTTTTTCCAGTTTTCTA
Organism: Bacilli bacterium; assembly: GCA_017432665.1. Taxonomy (GTDB): domain Bacteria; phylum Bacillota_I; class Bacilli_A; order RF39; family UBA660; genus UBA3789. The sequence continues at coordinate 64,008 of JAFRIS010000014.1, read as the reverse complement.
ATTCTTCATCAGCCCAATTTAAAGATAAATCTGAATTAACTATTTTCTTTACTTTTTCTAATAAGTCTTCAGCATCTGCTCTTGCTCTTGCTACAATATTTTTTAAATCTTGAGCATCTTGATAAGAACGCCCTTCTTGTACAGTTATTTGTCCCATAATATCCTCCCTTACTATCTCGCAGTCCAGTTAGTTCTACTATTAATACTTTCAATAGTCTTATCTAACTCTTTTTCTTTTCCTTCAATCAATTCGATTACTTCTTGAAATTTATTTGGAATTTGCACAAGTAAAAAGTCACGAACTTTCTCATATTCATTTTCAAAAGCTGTAGCTGGATCTCCTGCAATGTCTCCATCTTTTACTTGATTAACTACTCTTTCTACTTTTTGCATAGCTTGCTTATAATCTGCAAGTCCAACACTAACTTGTGAATTCCATTCTTTTAATGTTTCCATCGTAACATGTACTGCCATATTACTCACCTCCATACTATCTTATAAATTAATTTTACATTTTTATTGTATAATTTTCAACAAATTAAGCAATATATACACTTTCTTTACACTTTTATTTTATATATAATTTGGTATAATATTAACGAAGGAGGTATCTTGTGAAAAACTATAAAATTAATTACAAAATACTAGTTCCAATTATTTTATTATCAATAATTAGTATTTTTACTATCAATAGTGCTTTAACTTATACCTCTCCTAATTTAGGTAATTTAGCTTTAAAGCAAGCAATTTGGTACATAATTGGCTGGATTTTAGTAATTTTTTTAAGTAAATATAAAAATCAGTATTTATATAACTTATCTTGGCCTTTATATATAATTGGAAATATATTATTATTACTATTATTATTCTTTGGGACCCCAATTAATAACAGTAGATGTTGGTTTACTATACCAGGAATTGGCAGTTTTCAACCAAGTGAATTTATGAAAATATTTATTATGCTAATACTAGCTACTATGATTCATAATTTTAGAAGTGATTATAAAAATCCAACCATAAAAGAAGAATTTATTTTTATCTTAAAGACAGTTGGTGTTGTTTTAATACCATCTATTTTAACTTTTTTACAACCAGATACAGGAGCTGTTTTAATTTATTTAATTATTTATTTTTCTATGATGTTTACTAGTGGTATCAGAATAAGATGGTTTATAGGGGCAATCTCTTTATTAATAATTATAGTTAGTTCTGTTTTAGGACTATATTTCTTAAAAGAAAATATCTTTATCAAAGTATTTGGTACATCTATTTATTATCGTTTAGATAGAATTTTCAATTGGCAAAATGGTTCTGGATTACAATTAGAAAACGCTTTAGCAGCTATTGGATCAGCTGGTTTATTTGGTCATGGGTATAATAAAACCCCTATCTATTTTCCTGAATCATCTACTGATTTTATCTTCGCTGTATATGCCTCTAATTTCGGTTTGATTGGAGTTATTATTCTACTTAGTATTATCTTTTACTTAGATATTCAAATCATTCTCTTAGCTAGAAAAAAAATAGAAGATACTGATAAATTTATTATCTCTGGTATCTTAGGAATGATTATCTTTCAGCAAGTACAAAATATTGGTATGACTGTAGGCCTGTTACCAATTATGGGTATTACTCTACCTTTTGTATCATATGGAGGTAGTAGCTTATTATCATATATGTTAATAGTTGGAATATTATTAAATATATCCATCAAAAAGAATAGAACCTATAAATATAAATAAACATCACTAAGTGATGTTTTTTTTGCACAAAAAAAAATATGAAATCAACGATGTTTTCATACTTTTAAAAATATATGACTAATATATTTTGTAGATAATATTATTTTCTGATAAAAAAGTAATATTATTGGTTTGTTTAGATAGATTTCAACAAATCGTTGATTGTTTCATCTATTATCATTATGGGGTTTTCCTTCCCCAAATACAATTCTTATTTCTAATAGCGAACAAGATTTTTCCGCTCAAAATCATTAACCTCAATTTCTCCGATTAATCAAAGCAAAATATCTATTAGAATATTCAATAAGATTTATATCCAAAGATCTAAATCCGAGTTTTATATATACATAACTATTATCAGTAATCATGTATAACTCATTCTGAAGTTGTCTTTCTCCAAAAAAATTGTACCAAACTAGTCTTGATAATTTTAAATCTATAGAATATACAAGGCCGATATTTTTATACAAAAAATTTACTATTATCACAACTATCCTTATTAAAAAATATTATTAGTAATATAGCATAAACATATTAAATAAAGAAATTAATTAAAAATTAATGAAAATATTTAATATAAACTATATCGTTCTAACAACAATAATAATAGTAATCGTAATTAAACAATAAACTTTTCTTCTTTATTATCAGTTACTCATACAATACTAGTTTGTATTTTCATTATAAGATATTTTTGAAATTTGTCAATACTAGAAATTATTTAATAATGATTTTTACATTTTAGTTAACACTTCTGTGTAAACTTTTTTCAACTGTTCTCCAACTTTCTTAATATCTCTATCCGCAGCCACTTTATAAGCTTTTTCTCCTAATGGTGGTAATTCTTTATTAATTATTTTTTTAATTTTCTCTTCAAATTCATTTACATCTTTAGCTTTGTAAACATTTTTGCCATCTTCTAACCATTCTTCAAATATTGGTATATCTCTAACAATAGCATTTGCTTTACAAGCACAAGCTTCAATTATTGGAATACCTTCTGTTTCTTCGAATGTTGGGAAGATATAAACATCACAACCATTCATACCACCAATAATATCTTTTTGTTCTACATAACCTGGAAATTGTAGATTAGGAAGTTTTGTATTAACTGCTTTTCGAACATCTTTTGTTGCGGCACTTAAAGGACTATATCCAAACCAAATAAATTTATATTCTGGTAATCTTTTAGCTAATTCTACAAAGTCTACTATACCTTTTCTACTAATATATAAACCTACTCCAATAATTACTTTATCATCTGCTTTAAGTTTATATCTTTCTCTAAAAGATTTTCCTAATTCTTTATTAGGCTTAAAAGTTTCAAGATCAATACCATTAGATATAGCATAGATTTTTTTCTTAATACCATAGCCTTCTAATATACGTTTAGAATATGGTGTTGGTGTAACTATTACATCTCCTAGGTTGTAGCACCTAATTAACCACTTTTTAAATAATGGAGCTATTTGTTTAGAAAAGATAAATCCTCCTCTAAAGTCTTCTTCGGTACTATGAGCATGATAAACTACTTTTTTACCTTCCTTATGAGCTTTTTTAGCCATATGTACTGATTTAGGTCCATAGAAATTTATATGAATAATATCATAATCTTTATCCTTAATATTTGTAGTATATTCTATTCCTTGACTCTCTAAAGCTTTCATTTGATGCTTAATAGCTTTACCTAAACCACTTTTAGAAAAAGTTTTTTCTCCTTCAGTGTATAAAAGAACTTTCATATATATCACCTAGACTTATTATATCTATAACATTGACAAAAAACAAGAAACAAAATAAAAACGACCTTCAGGTCGTTTCTTAGTCAATATGGTGTCCGCGAGGCGACTCGAACGCCTGACCGATCGCTTAGAAGGCGATTGCTCTATCCAGCTGAGCTACGCAGACATATCAACTGACGAATATAATTATACAATAAAAGTACTTATTTTTCAAGTACTTTTAACTATATCACTTTAATTCTTTTCCGCAACTAGTACAGAATTTTGAACTTTTTAAATTTTGTTCTCCACAGTTTTTGCAAATAGTATTTTCATCCTTTTCTACTGTTGACTCTGTTTGAGGATTAATACCCACCGCTTCTAAAACTGTATCTTTAAGCGGATTTGCTCCTTGATATCTACTACTACCTACACCTAAAGCAAAGAAGAAAAATGGTCTTAAGAAATATATTCCTATTGCATAGGCATCGCTTTTTCCATAACTTCGAGCTATACTAACATATAAAATAATTTTAAAATATATAGAAGTTATAACAGCTAGAGAAAACCCTAGTATTGGAAATACTCCACCCGCCAATCTACTGACAATAAGGATTACAATCCACCAAGGATTAACTCCAGAAATTTGGCACAATACTACTAAATCATAAATAGGTATTATCGCAGCCCAACCATCTTTACCAGCCTTTTTAAACATTGTCCATTTTCCAATAACTGAAAGAATACTTGCAACAAACATAACTATGCCCAAAAATAACAACATTAGCAATAATACTATTAAAAAAGAAGGTGGTATATCTAAATTAGGTAAGTATTCTAAATAATCCATTTAATTTACCTCCTTCACTAATCTATCAACGGCTTTCATTAAACCAATTTTTCCGTAATTATAAGTTATTGATCCTTGCATATAAGCAATATATGGTTCTCTTAATGGTCCATCACAAGATAGCTCTATTGATGATCCTTGAGTAAATGAACCACTAGCCATAATTATTTTATCTTCATAACCAGGCATATCACTAGGTTCAACTAAAGCATTAGAATCAATAGCAGATCCTTGTTGAATACCTCTAGTAAACTCTATTAATTTATTAGGATCTTTGAAAATAATATTTTGAACTATATCTACTCTTTCTTCATTATATTTAGGATCTACTTCATATCCTAAATCACTTAATACTTTACTTGTTAAAACAGCAGTTTTAAGTGAGGAAGCAACTACACTAGGAGCCATATAAATACCTTGTAATAAACTCTTATTAATACCTAAAGTAGGTCCTACTTCTCTACCTTCTCCAGGAAGTGTTAATCTTTCAGCGCATAATTCAACTAAATCATGTCTACCAGCAATATAAGCTCCATTAGGAGCTATACCTCCACCTAAATTCTTGATTAAAGAACCAACTATAATATCTGCACCTACTGAAGTAGGTTCTTTCTTACTCACAAATTCACAATAACAGTTATCTACCATAATAATAATATCTTTATCTATTTCTTTAATCATTTTAATTACTTTTTCTAGTTTTTCTAAACTAAGACTTTTTCTAGTAGAATAACCTTTACTTCTTTGTATTTCTATTACTTTAACTTTATTATTACTTATAAAATCTTTAATACTATCATAATCAAAGTCATCATCAACTAATTCAATTTGATGATATTCAACTCCAAAACTTTTTAATGAACTTGGATTATCTTTAATACCAATTACTTGATCTAGAGTATCATATGGTTTACCACTAATACTAAGTAATATATCTCCTGGACGAAGAAGTCCAAAGAAACAAACATTTAAAGCATGCGAACCAGAAATAAATTGACTTCTAACTAAAGCATCTTCTGCACCTAAAACATCTCTAAATATACACTCAATTTTTTCTCTACCATAATCATGATATCCATAACCAGTAGTTGAATTAAAAGCGGATTCAGTTACTTCATTATTATGAAAAGCAGTTAATACTTTTAAACTATTATAGTCACACAACTCATCTATTTTCTTAAATTCTTCTAGACAAGACTTTTCACATGAATTAACTAGTTCTATTACTTTACTGTCTATATTCATCTGATCATTCCCTTCTCGCATATTATACTACTTATCCATTAAATTTTCCACCATCAACACGAATTATAGAATCATTTATATAATTAGCTTTAGAACTAGCTAAGAAAACTACTACTTTAGCTATTTCATCTGCTTCAGCCATTCTTCCTAATAATATTTTTTTCTTTTCTTTATTAATTTGTTCTAAACTTAAATCTTTATTCATAGAAGTATTTACCCATCCTGGACAAACACAATTAACATTAATAAATGGAGCAAATTCACGAGCTAAGTTATGAGTTAAAGAAATAACTCCTGCTTTAGAAGCATCATAGTCACAACTCTCAGGATAAAAAGTATCAAGAGCATTAGTACTACTAATATTAATTATTTTACCTTTCTTAGCATGTAACATAGCTTTACCAACATATTTACTACATAGATAAGTACCAATAATATTAACATCAAGTATTCTTTTAAATTCTTTAATATTCTTATCTAATAATAAACTATCTCTACATACTCCAGCATTATTAACTAAAATATCTATTCCACCAAAAGTATCAATAATGGTATTAGTCATTTGTTCTACTTCTTCTTCATTAGAGACATCACACTTAATAGTTAGTACTTTTACTTTGTATGTTTCTTTAATATACTTTTCTAATTCTTTTGCTTCACTCTCATGATGACAATAATTAATTACAACATTTACTCCTGCTTTAGCAAATTCTTCTACACAGGCTTTACCAATACCACGATTACTGCCAGTTACTAAGGCAACTATGTTTTTCATAAATACCTCCTATAATACACTAATATTTTACAATAACTTAGCAAAAAAAGAAAGAATCTAATTCTTTCTTGTTTGTTTATTAACCATCTATACTTTTTAAATAATACTTATAGGAATCTTTTTCAAAATTGAAACGATACTTCTTCAAACTCTCATCATTAAACATTTCTTCAAATTCATCATCACTCATATGTTTAGGTTCAGGTAATTCTTTATATTTAATTTCAATAGTAAGTTTGTTTTCTTCTTCTTTAGTATCAACAATTTTATAAAATTTATTAGGCCCTCTTATTCCACCACCACGATAGCTTAAATTGACATATCCACCCATTTTATCACTATAGGCAACTGGAGGATAGTATTCTGAAATGTTACTAAAAGAAACAATTCCTTTTATTTTAGGCAAATCAGATGATTTACCAAATAGACTATGATATTCAGCATTTAGCTTTTCATAATCGTAATAAGAGTTGGTAGCCTCGCAATAGGCAGTTCTGCCATCAACTTTAATACTTTCTGAATTTCTATCATCTTCAATATTTAAATTAGGAAGTAACTCTTTACATTTTAAGCTAGTAGTTTCTCTTATTAGATAACTATTGTTTAGCGTTATATAAAGTTTGTTTTTATCATTAAGTTGCTCTTTAAATAATATAGATAACCAATTATCAAAATGAGAATCTCCAAAAGTATATCTTTCTAATATCTTTTCATATTTTGTTTTTTCTTCTTGCGAATCTTCTACAACTCCGTTATTATTTTCTGGCGTTGTATCTTCAATTGTTGAATTACTATTAGTATGATTAATACTAGGGCATCTTTTTTCATTCAACTTATCTCTATATCTAGCTACAGTACTTTTTTCAAAATTAACTCTTAAACATAAAAAGGCAATCACTATTAATAATATAATTATTATAATTGTCTTTACTTTTTCTTTGTTTTCTATTAGTTTTTTCATAAAACACCTTCTTTATTATATTCTAACATCGCTTATTCTTGATTTCTAGAAATACGCAGTAATATTGTACTTTACAGTGTAAAGCACAAAAAAAAGAAAGAGTTATACTCTTTCTACTTTTATATATGCTTCTTCATCATTAAGTTCACATTTATATTTATCTTTTAAACCAACATCTTTAATTAATTCATCACCAAGTACTTCTCCCATTACATAATCTTTATAAAGTTCTAACATCTTATCTATTTGATCAGTACCATTATAGTAAACTTTAATATGATCAGTAATTACAAAATCTGCTTCTTTACGAAGTGATTGTACTTTACGTACAAATTCACGAGCAAGTCCTTCTAAAATTAATTCTTCAGTAAGTTCAGTATCAAGTACTACTATTGTTCTATTATTAGAAGTAGAAGCATAACCTTCTTTCTGTTTAATAGAAATTAATGTATTTTCTTCGTTAAGTTCAAAGTCTTCTCCAGCTAGTTTAATAGTTAAACCTTCTTCAGCTATTTTAGCTATTTCACTAGAAGATAGTTTATTTAATGTTTCTTGTAACTCCTTAATCTTAGGTCCTAATTCTTTTCCTAGAACTTTAAAGTTAGGTTTAACAATATACTCTAGATAGTCTGTCATATCAGGTTTAAATACTACTTCTTTAACATTTAATTCTTCCTCTATTACTGGCAATAAATCACCAATAATCATTTCATCACTCTTAGGTAAAATTAAACTACTAATTGGTTGACGTACTTTGATATTTACTTCTTCTCTTGCAAATCTACCTAATGAACATACATCTCTTACTAAGTCCATTCTTTCTTCTACTGCTTCATCAATTAAGTCAGTATTTTCCACTGGGAAATCAGCTAAATGAACTGATTTTTCTCCAGTTAATTTTTGATAGATTTCTTCAGTCATAAATGGAGTCATAGTAGCACATATTTTACATAAAGTAACTAATGCTTCGTACATAGTTAAATATACGCACTTTTTACTTTCAGTAAGTTCTGAATCCCAGAATCTTCTTCTATTACTTCTAATATACCAATTAGATAAATCATCATTTAAGAAAGGTACTATTAACTTAGCTGCTTTATTTAAATCATATTCAGCATAAGCTTCATTTATATTCTTAATTAACTTATTCAATTTAGATATTAACCATCTATCAATTAGTTCTCTATCTTTAACTGGAATATCATATTCTCTTGGATCTATATGATCAGCATTTGCATACATTTCAAAGAATGAATAAGCATTCTTAAATGTTGAAATATATTTTGAATAAACTTCTTTTAATCCATCTACATCAAATTTTAATGGAGTCCATACTGGAGATGCATGTAACATATAAAACCTTACTGTATCTGCGCCATATTCTTTCATTATTTCAAATGGTGAGATAGCATTTCCACGAGACTTATGCATCTTTTGTCCATATTTATCTAATAATAAATCATTTACTAAAACATTTTTATATGGAGATTTACCAGTCATAAATACCGATATAACTATTAATGAATAGAACCATCCACGAGTTTGATCAATTCCTTCACAGATAAAGTCTGCTGGATATTGTTCTTCAAATAGTTTTTTATTTTCAAATGGATAATGATATTGCGCAAAAGGCATAGCTCCACTATCAAACCAACAGTCAATTACATCTGGAATTCTAGTCATTTCTTTTCCACAATGTGGACATTTAATATGAACATCATCAACATATGGTCTATGTAATTCGATAGTCTCATCAATATCTTCAATTGCTCTTTTTACTAATTCTTTACGTGAACCAATCATTTCCTGATGACCACATTCACATTTCCATAGAGGGATTGGTGTACCCCAATATCTATTTCTAGAAATAGCCCAATCATTCATGTTTTCTAACCAGTTGCCAAATCTTTTTTCTCCAACATAATCTGGGAACCAATTAACTTTATTATTTTCGGCTATTATTTCATCTTTCTTAGCAGTTGTCTTAATATATAAAGATGGTTTTGAGTAATAAACTAATGGTGTTTTACATCTCCAACAATGTGGATAATCATGGTTCATCTTTTGTTTCTTAAATAATTTATCATTCTCTGCTAAATACTTAATAATATCTAATTCTAAGGCAGGATCTACTACTAAACGACCTTTCCAAGGACCTTCAGTAAAGCATCCATCTTCTCCTACCGGATTTAACATAGCTAAGTCATATTTTAAACCAACTTCATAGTCATCTTGCCCAAAAGCAGGAGCTGTATGAACTACTCCAGTACCATCTTCCATAGTAACATAGTCACCACATCCAACGATGAATGCTTTTTTATCTTTTGGAGTCTTTAATTCTGGAATTAATTGTTCATATTCACGATATTCTAATTCCTTACCTTTGAACTCTTTAACTATTTCATAGTCTTCTCCTAGTACTTTATCTGCTAAAGCCTTAGCTAAGATAAAGTTATATCCTTTTGATAAGGCTTTGATATAAGTTTCATTAGGATTAACTACTAAAGCAACATTAGAAAGTAATGTCCAAGGTGTAGTTGTCCAAGCTAAATAATAAGTATTTTCCTCATCTTTAGCTTTGAATGGTACATATACTGTATTAACAGATATTTCTTTGTATCCTTGAGCAACTTCATGAGAAGCAAGCCCTGTACCACAACGTGGACACCAAGGTACTATCTTTAATCCTTCATAAATAAAACCGTCATCAAAGATTTTTTTTAAGATATGCCATTCAGTTTCAATATAATTATTATCATAAGTAACATATGGATTTTCTAAATCAATAAATTGTCCCATTTCTCTAGTAAACCTAGTAAAGTATTCTTCATTTTTCCAAACACTTTCACGACATTTTTGATTAAATTCTTTGATACCATATTTTTCAATATCATCTTTACCATTAAAGCCTAATTCTTTTTCTACTTGAACTTCTACTGGTAATCCATGTGTATCCCAACCAACTTTTCTAACTACACGATATCCTTGCATAGTTTTATATTTACATACAGTATCTTTTAATAACTTAGCCATCATATGATGAATACCAGGCATTCCATTCGCAGTAGCTGGTCCATCATAGAAGACAAAGTTTTCACTATCTTTACGATTTTTAATACTCTTTTCAAAAACTTTATTCTTTTCCCAATACTCACTATATTTTTTTTCTACTTCGTTAATTTTTCCTTGATCTAATTTTTTAAACTTCACTTTATCACTCCTCTAGTTCATCAATATATAACCATAATAAACAACAAATATTATTAAGAATATAATTCCTTCTGTTCTTGATACTTTTCGATCATTAAATGAAAAGATAAACAATAATACTGCTGTAATAACCATTACTATAATATCTATATAGCTAAAACTAATTCTTCCTACTCCACCAAAGATAGTAACTGGTATTCCTAAAACTATACCTATATTGAATATATTACTTCCTACTACATTACCAATTGCAATATCATATTCTCCCTTGCGAGTAGCAGATACACTAGTAACTAATTCAGGTAAACTTGTACCAAAAGCTATTACTGTTAAAGCTACCATTCTTTCACTTACTCCTAAAGCGGTAGCTAAATAAGTAGCTGAATCTACCACAAAATTACTACCTAAAACTATACCAGTTAAACCTAACACAGTATATAGAATTGATTTCCATACTGGCATTGGTGCCGTTTCATCTTCATCAATTTTATTTCTAGACATAGAAATTAAATAATACAAAAACACACTGAAGAATAACAATAATACTATTCCGTCTGATCTAGAAAAATTATTTATCATGCTTTTATCAAAAACATTATCCAATAACAATACTCCAAATAAAGTAGTAATTAACATTGTAATTGGCAATTCTTTTTTTACTGTATTGTTCTTAACAGTCAAGGAATGTACAAATGCACTTACTCCTACTATTAATAAAATATTCAAGGTATTACTACCAATAACATTACCTAATACTATATCTCCATTACCAGCACTTATAGCTTTAATAGCAACTGCCAATTCAGGAGCACTAGTACCAAAAGATACAATCGTTAAAGCAATTAGCATCTTCGACACTTTTAAATTAGCTGCGATAGAACTAGCTCCATCTACAAAAAAATCTGCACCTTTAATTAATATAACAAATCCAAATACTAATAAAAAAACATTAAATGTCATAAATCCACCTCTTATTCTAAAAAAACAAAAAGATGGCTACCAAAAGGACGAAATTGTCGTGGTACCACCTTTATTTATACTCTGAAACTATAACGCGTTACCGTATTTATCTTATCCATAAATCGCACTTGAAAGTGATTCGAAATACTATACTTGTTATTCTCTTCCACCTACCGAGAACTCTCTATAAACTTTCAAATACTTCCGTCTTTCGCACTTGCTTTCTGCATTAGTTTAACATATTTATAAGAGCTATGTCAATTGAAAAGAATAGTTTAACTATTCTTCTATTTCCAATATTTCTATTTCATCTACTACTGCTAATTGTTGTTCAATAATTAACTTTAGTTTTCTTTTAAAGATTTTCATATTTCTTTCTAAAGTTTCACGTTCATTTTCTAATTTTTCAGCTCTTAGTAATGCATCATTAACAATTCTAGAAGCATTAGTTTTAGCTTCTCTAATAATTAAATCAGATTCTTCATTAGCTAATCTTGTAATATCAGCTTTTGCTTCATCTGCCTTCATAACCGCATTGTTTAAAGCATTTTCTAATTTTTTATAGTGTTCTAATTCTTTTTTTAATTCTTCTATTTCATTACTTTGGTTTTTTACTTTAGTAATTATTCCCTCTGTTTCTCTAATTACATCACTAATAAACTGATTTACTTCACTACGATTATATCCATTAGTTTCATAACTAAATTTTTCCATATAATCACCTCAAAATGAATACGCTAGTTTTTAAAAGAAATCTTCTTCGTCATCCTTTACTTCTTTTTTACCTTTTGAAGATTTAGCTGATCCATTCTCATCACTAATAGTACCTTCAACATTTACATTATTAGGAGTACATAAGAATATTCCTCCTCCTAATTTTTGGATATCTCCACCAATAGCATAGATAGTTCCATATAAGAAATCTACTATTCTTTTAGCTTGATCTGGAGTTACTCTCTTTAAATTTACTACTACAGCACTTCTATTCTTTAAATAATCAGCAATTTGTTGACTCTCAGAATAAGCACGTGGTTCTAGTAACATCATCTTAGAACCAGCAATACCATTTTTCTCGTGAAACTCTTCACGACTAGTTGTATAGTACCCTTCTTCTCCTGCTACATCAGTAGTTTCTTCTCCTCCAAATAAACCTTTTAATTTATCTTTCATACAAATATCCTCCATTACTAAACATTATAATTCTATTTTATTCTATCATACTTCTATAAAAATCAAAAGTAATTCTTAATGAATTACACTTTGATTTACACCTCTAAATTGTTATTAATTTGTAAAATTGGTTGTGTATTATCTACTTGACTATCTTGTCTAATATCTCCTATTCCTTCTGGAATAAATCTATTAGCTGTAGGTTCACTAGCCATTTGTTGAGCCATTAAATCTTGAACACTACTAGCATTTTCTAGCCTAGGTGCCATAGTAGATACATTACGCATAATAGGTTCTGCTGGTGCTTGATACCAAACCTTTTTCAAATCAACGTCACTTGATAATGGTTCAGGGTCTGGCTTATTAATATACAGAGAAGTAGGTACTTTAAATGCAGATCCAAAGGCAATACAATTACCTGGTTTCAAATTCTTAAGTTGTAAAACAATTTCTTGAGTAATATTAGGTACCATATCTTTAATATATTGTAAATCATTTGGATGAATAGTTCTAAGTATTATGAAGTTAGCACATTGTGATACACAAGTACTAGATAATTCTTCGGGTCTTTGAGTTATTAATCCTAAGAATACTCCATATTTACGACCTTCTTTAGAAATTCTTTCAAATATATTATAACCAATTACATCAACATCAGAGTCATTTTGAACATAACGGTGAGCTTCTTCAATAATTATATGAAAAGCTCTACTACCTCTAGGATTTAAATCAGCTACTTTTAAGAATAGCATTCTAGATATAATTTTAGTAATTGCTTTAGCAATTCTATCATCAACATAGTTAATATTAAAATTAATTATTTGAGCTCTTTTAAGACTTTTCTTATCAAAAACTAATGATTCTATATACTCATCTTTAGTTACATAATCAGGATAACTGAAATAGTTTCTATTATCACCAGTAGCTAAAGTATGTAGACGAACATTTAATACATTAGCTGAATCATATACTTTATCACTCTTTAATATACCTTCATTTACTAATGAAAATTCCATAGCTAATTCTAGATCACTTAAGCTATAATATTTATTTAAATCGCTTTCTGGAATATCAAACTGTTCATCAAGGATATATCCCCCTACAAATTCTACTACTAATTCCATTTCTTGCATTTTACCAGTTTTATCTATATATAAACATTGCTTTAATGTTCTAACATAACCCGGTTGAACAATTTTACTATTTAAATTTAATGTTTCTGTATTAAACTTTGTTAATACTCCGACTACTTGGTCTCTTATCTTAGTAGAATCTTTACCACTTAATAAGATATCTTGTAGGGCTCTAGCAATAATATCATTTTTTCTCTTAATAACACTATCACTATTACCAGTTAAGATTGAAACTAATTTTAAAGCTTTATCAATAATCGGTAATTGCGCTGGTGAATCAACATCTAATAATAAAGCTAAATCATCTACATCTAATAACCAAGGTGGTATTCTTAATAATTCTGTATTGGGATCAGATACATTAGTTGTATATGATTTATAAATAACATTAGGATTCTTAGCATGAATTCCTCCAAAGGCACTAGTATATTCACCATATGCATCGAAGAAAAATAATGATGAATTAATTGGTGGATTTGGATTCTCTAAATACAGTCTTTGAATAACTGATGCAACAGTACAACTCTTACCAGAACCAGATACTCCCATGATAGAGAAATGTTTGTTGAAGAACTCGTTCATACCAACATTAATTTTATATCCTTCATAAACATTACTTGTTCCTAAATTAGTATATCCAAATTCCAAGGATTGTTTTCCAAAGATTAGTTCTAGTTCTTCAACTTTTATTAATCTTACAGTAGCGCTAAACTTAGGTTTAACATTTGAACCAGGAGCAAAAACATTGTCCCTAATTTCTCCAACAATGTTAGTTTTCATATGCGTTATAGTAACACTAGCTATTTCAGCAACTATCTTTTTAGGACCTCCGTCTTCAAAAACAACATGAAGATTTGCTAAGTTTGGTTGCTTAGTAATATCAATATCTAGTTTTATAGTTACGCTATTATCAATTATTTCTTCTATTTTTCCTAGCATCACTAATCACCCTCTATTATCTATAGTATAGTATAACAAATAAATATTAAAAATAAAAGATACTAATTATAAAAAAATAAGATCAAATGATCTTATTTTGATATTACATCACAAATTAATTTGCTTATTTCAGTAGGATTATCTATAGGAAGACCAGCAATCATTTTAGCTTCACTGTACAGTATCTTAGTATATTTAACAAACTCATCTTTATCAGATTTATATAATTCTTTTAATTTATCACTAATTGGATGTTTTTCATTTATTTCTAATACGGTATCAGCCTTAATACCTAAATCATTTGGCATAGCATCAAATACCTTTTGCATTTCAATAGATACATCACCTTTAGTAGTCAAACATACTGGATGGGTCTTTAATTTATTACTAAAGCGTACTTCCCCTACATCGGCTAACTCTTCTTTCATAGCCTTTAATAAATCACTATTATCTTTATTAACTTGTTTTAATGCTTCTTTTTCTTCTTCACTTTCTAAATCTAGGCTTCCATCACTAACATTGATAAACGTCTTTCCTTCATACTCCTGAAGAGCAGTAATGCAGAATTCATCAACATATTCAGTTAAATATAAAATATCATAGTCTTTATCTAATACTTGTTCTACTTGTGGTAAAGAATTGATTTTCTCAACAGATGAACCAGATGCATAATAAATATTAACTTGATCTTCTGGCATATTAGAAATATATTCAGCAATAGTAATTAATTTTTCTTCTTTTGCACTGTAGAACATAATCAAATCTTTCAATTTATCTTTATCTTGAGCAAAATTATTATATACCCCATATTTTAATTGAACTCCAAAAGTTTTAAAGAATGAATTATAGTTTTCTCTATCTTCTCTTAACATAGTTTCTAATTCTTTGCGAATTTTACTTTCAATGTTTTTAGCTATTAATTTCAAACTATTTGACTCTTGTAGTAATTCACGAGATATGTTTAAACTTAAATCTTCACTATCAACTACACCTTTTACAAAACTAAAATAATCAGGTAATAAATCAGCACATTTTTCCATAATCATTACGCCATTAGAATATAGAGCTAATCCTTTTTCATACTCCTGAGTATAGTAATCATATGGAGCATGACTAGGTATAAATAATAAAGCTTTATAAGATGTCATACCTTCTACTGATGAGGCAATTACTTTTAGTGGTTTATCATAATCACTAAACTTATCCATGTAGAAGTTTTCGTAGTCTTCATCACTTACTTCACTCTTATTCTTTTTCCATAATGGAATCATACTATTAATTGTTTCTATTTCCTTATGATCTTCATATTTTTTCTTTTCTTCATCAACTAATTCATGATGAGTTACTTCCATCATAATTGGAAAACTGATATAGTCAGAATATTTCTTAATTAAATTCTTTAATTCGTATTCATCTAAGTATTTAGAATATTCAAATTCTTCATTATCTTCTTTTATCTTTAGAGTTATTTCAGTACCAACATCATCTTTTTTACATTTTTTGATAGTATAACCATCTACTCCCTCACTTTCCCAGGTATAGGCTTCGTCACTATCAACACTTAGTGATTTAACAGTAATTTTGTCACTAACCATGAATGATGAGTAAAAGCCAACTCCAAATTGTCCAATAATATTAGCTTTTTCATCATTAGACATATTCTCTTTAAAAGCTAATGTTCCACTCTTAGCAATTGTTCCTAAGTTAGTTTCTAATTCTTCTTTAGTCATACCACAACCATTGTCTCTAACAGTTAAAGTTCTTTTATTTTTATTAAATTCAATACTGATTGCTAGATCATCTTTCTTAACTTTAATTTTTTTGTCAGTTAAACTACGATAATACAATTTATCTAAAGCATCACTAGCATTACTAATTAATTCTCTTAAGAAAATATCTTTATTTGTATAAATACTATTAATCATTAAATCTAATAATCTTTTTGATTCTGATTTAAACTCTTGTTTTGCCATTAAAATCATCTCCTAGAATTAGTTATAGCACTCTTTTTAGCAGTTGTCAACTACGAGTGCTAAAAATACAAATAAAAAGATAGAGAAAAATCTCTATCATAACTATTTATTTAACCCTGAAGCAATTTTCATTTTTAATTTCTTTGTTTTTTCGTCAAATTGAATTAAATCTTTTCTTCTGCTTTCTAACATTTCTTTAGCATAATGTTTGACAACATCATTATACGAAAAAGATCCAATAGTTCTCATTTTAGAACATTCCTCAAACAATTTAATATTACGTTTAATATTTTCTAAACTGTCACCATCTACTATTAATCCATAATATGGTTTATAGGTTAATTTACCATCTTCAATAAAAGAAATTAACTCCATTACTAACGGTTTTTTAAAATGATATAAACGACTATGGTTATGTAAATCTATACCATAGATATTATCTTTATGCTCAATTAAATTAATAACATGATTAGCAGGTTTATTAATACCTCTCCCAAATCCTTGATAACAATAAAAAGGCATACTTGTAAGCTCAAGTTTTTTAAAGAGATCTCTATGAAACTCACTAATATTGCGGCAACAACCTTCACCTAAAACAACATTTACCCCTAATTTACCAGTAATTTCTTTACTACTCTCTCTGTGTTTAAACTTACAATTATTTGATAAATAACCATCATCTAAAATATAATTTAAAAATACTGAATACTCTAATGGACCACTTAAATTATATTTTTCAAGTTCACTAGCTAACTCATCTAAAAACGCATTGTATCTAGCAATTGTCCAACGATATTTTTTAAAATCTTTAGCTTGTTCTTCTAGGTGTTCTTCTCTCAATAATTTAAATTCTTCTAAAGCTTCACTATCTCCATTCAAATATCTTTTTTCATTAAATATACTTTTCATTCTATCATCCCTAATTGGAGACATATTATACCATATTTATTATAGCCAGTCAAAAAAACCGGAGTTATGCCCCAGTATATAAATTGATTTTTTCATCTTTATACGCTAAATATATTTTATTCCAAATAACACTTTCTACATACCTAGCTTTTTTTGGATGAATTAAATATCTAACTGTTAATTCAACATGATTATCAACTATTCTAGTATATATCATCGGATCAAATTGATTAAAATACACTCTATTAGTAGTATTAACATCAGCGATTTGATTTTTCATTTTACGAGGAATACTCTTAATATCATCTAAATTATTTACTATTTTATATATTTCTTGTTTGTTCTTTACTAAATCACTATCAAGTTCTACTTTAACAATTAATTCATCCCAAATATATTTAAATCCCTTATTAATATTCTTAACAGGAGTTGTAAAAATAATTGAATTAGGGAAAGTTACTACTACACCTGTAGATTGTCCATTCTCTTCTTTTGTGGATACCTCTAATATTTCAAATGATAATATTGATGTATTCATAACATCACCTTTTATATCATTTACTTGAATTCTATCTTCTACTTTAAAAGGTTTTTTTGTCTTTATATAAATACCACAAAAGAAATTTACAATAACTTCTCTTAAAGCGATTGTTATTGCTGCAGAGACTACTGATATTAAAGTCATCATGCTTTGAATGTATTCACTAAAAATTGCAATTAAACAAATAACTTCAAAAGCACTGACAAGAACATTAAGTGAATGATTAACTACATATTCTCCTCTACCAGTCATTTTTCTTTTAATACACCATGTAATAATTCTTTTAACTATTGCGAAAAAGATTAAAGTAATAATCGTTAATAAAACAACCGAAATTATTTTTTCATTAATAGTTGTTATCTTACTTAGATGTCTACAAAATTTATCAAATATTTCCATTTTTATCACCCCAATAAACAAGTATTCTAACACATTTATGTTATTTATAAACACTAAATATCTTTTTAATTAAGTTACTTGACAGTTTGTTGACAAAAAAAGTAAATACTATTTAGTATTTACGCTTTCCTTTTCATTACTATTCATTATATTTGTATATCTTTCAAAAAACTCATTAACTTCATTTTGACTCTTTTTTGATAAATGTTTTTCCATATTAATGAATTCTCTTTCATTGACATTCATATCTTCAATAGGTGTAGTTTCCATAGCTAAAATCATTTCTACTAACATTGTTTTTAATGAAGGGCTACCATCTTCATTAGCAAAATTTACTAACAATCTAGCTACTTCTTTGTCAGTATTTGTTATAGTTAAAGCTGTAGGGTCAGCAGTATTCATTAAATACATTTCTTCAAAAATAAAACCTCTATTTATATACTGATATAATCTATCATGCAACTCTTTTACTTCAATAAAATAAGTAATTAAATCATATTCATTTTTCACGTCTTGTAGATAAATAGTTAATGGTGTGTTACTTCTATTTAGTGCTAGTTTTAAATTTGTATTTAAACCTAATAATAAATTAGATAATCCAGAAGATAATAAATCTTTATTGCACTTTTGTAGTCTTTCTTTTTTCTGCTTTAGTTCTTCAATTGATTCAACATTTACTTTGCTTGTTAATTCAGCATACAATTGATTATATTCAACAAGTTTTTTTACATTTTCCCTTAAAGTATTTCTATAAGATATAATATCTTCACATAATTCTATTATCTTTAAATTCTTTTTCTTCTCTCTATCAATGTTAATAGATTTTTTTAGATCAACATAGAACTTTTGATTTTCTAACGCATCATATATATTCTCGGTATCAGGATCATCTTTTATACTCATTAATCTTTCAAACAATAAAGAAGCTGGATTACCAATTAATGATTCTTTTACTTCATATAATAGTTCTTCATACCAATTTTCATATTTTATGGTTTGTACACTACAATAATCTTCTATTTCGTTTCTAAGTTCATTTAATTTTTCTAATCTACTTTTTATCTCACGATATTCATTTATATAGATAACTTTATGATCACCATCGATTAAATTATCAAGATAAATTCTATATCCCGCAATAGATTGACTAACTATATCTAATACTTTTGCAGTATCACTCTTATTAACAGTATATTTACTAAGTTTATTTACCTTATCTACTTCTAATAAGGTTAAAACTTGACCTATTAGGTTTCTATCAACTTCATTCAAACTTTCATCATTATCTTTAATATCTTTAAGTTTAGCTTTCAACTCCAAGTATTTATTTTGCTTTTCCATCTATATCGTTCTTTTCTTTTTTATATTCTTTAACAATTGATTCAAAACGTTCTTTTGTCTCTGCTTTCCTATCAGGAAAATATTTAAAATCTATAAAAGTTTCTGAAACAATATCCATAATTTCATCTAAATTTGCATCAGCTAATTCATCTAAACTATTAATATTAAACTCTTCTAGTAATCTTCCATCTTGAGGATACATATGATATGGAAGATATCTTTGATCCCATTTTTCAATTTCTTTTTCTTCAAATGTAGGCCATTCTTTTTCAATTCCATTTGCTTTTTCATAAATTAGCCCAAGTAAATTGCCCTTTATTCCAGCAACAGTGTTATACTGTTTAGCAAAATCTAAAAACACCTCTAATTCTTCTGCCGAAAAATCGCTAATACGCTTCTTTTCCACAATATCACCTCTAAAAGTACTGTATATAATAACATACTTCTTCAAAAAATACAATTTATCTTGTATAATACTTTTATAATGATTAAAAGAAGGTATGAATATGAATATTAAATTTGATTATAATTCACAAGTTATTATAACTTATCTATTAGTATCATTGGGTGCCTGGCTTCTTAATACAATTACTAGAGGTAAAACTAACAAGCTACTATTTAGTAGTTATCGAAGTTCCCCCTTAAATCCTCTTACTTATGTAAGATTATTTACCCATAGTATTGGTCATAAAGATTGGAGTCATTTAGTTAGTAATTTTTTATATATACTTTTAATAGGACCAATGATAGAAGAAAAATATGGTAGTATTAATTTACTTGCTATGTTACTAATTACTTCATTAATAATTGGTTTATATAATATTATATTTAGTGATTATACTATCCTAGGAGCCAGTGGTAATGTTTACATGTTAATAGTACTTAGTTCCTTTTCTAATATAGCTGAAGGTAAAATTCCACTTACTTTAGTATTAATATTTTTATTCTATGTAACTACTGAATTAAAAGACGGATTGCTTCATGGAAATAAAAAAGTATATCATGATGGACATTTACTAGGAGCACTATGTGGTATTGGCTTTGGATTTTTATTTTTATATTATCCAAATATTTTTATAAATTTATTAAATAATGTGTTAAAATAGTTTGAAGGAGTGAATTTTTATGAAAAAGACAATTCTTACCGGTTTGAGACCTACTGGTAATTTACATTTAGGACACTTGTTTGGAGCAGGACAAAATTATGTTAAGATGCAATATGATTATGACTTCTTTTTAGAGATTGCTGATGTTCAAGCTTTAACTGATAATTTTGATAATCCTGATAAAGTAAGAACTAATACATATGAAATAGCTAAAGATTTATTAGCTATTGGAATAGAACCAGAAAATGTACATTTGTTTATTCAATCTCAAATACCAGAAATAGCTGAATTAACTGTTTTCTTTAGTAATTTAGTAACTGTATCTAGATTACAAAGAAATCCTACTATTAAAACTGAAATAGCTCAAAAGAAAGAATTATTTGGCAATGAAGGAGAAAGTATTACTTATGGTTTCTTAGGATACCCTGTATCACAAGCAGCTGATATAACTGCTTTTGAAGGTGAATTAGTTCCAGTTGGAGATGATCAAGTACCTTTAATTGAACAATGTCGTGAAATAGTTAGAAAATTTAATGCTATTTATGGAGATACTTTAGTAGAACCAGAAGCAGTATTAAGTGAAACAACTAGAGTCAAAGGATTAGATGGTAATGAAAAGATGGGTAAAAGTTTAGGAAATGCTATTTTCTTAGTAGATGATGATGAAACTATTAAGAGGAAAATAATGGGTGCCTTAACTGATACTAATAAGATTAAAAAAGATGATCCAGCAGACCCAGATGTATGTATGGTTTATTACTATCATAAATTAGTAAACAAAGATGAAAATGTAAAAAAGATATGTAGTGAATGTAAAAAAGGTGAACGTGGATGTGTTCAATGTAAAAAGGAACTTATTGAAGCAATGAAAGAGTTCCTACAACCAATTAAAGAAAGAAGAAAATACTATGATGAACATCCTGAAGAAGTAGATAAGGTATTAAAAGATGGTACTGAAGCCGCAAAGAAAAAAGCAGAAGAAACTATGAAAAAAGTTCGTAAGGCAATGAAAATAGACTATTATAAATAGTCTATTTTTTTTCTTCTATTAATTTATCTACATCTACTTTATTAATACTTTCAAATTTCTTAGAAATCTTCTCAGTAGTAATATGTACACTTTCTACATCTTTATTAACTGTTTGGATACTATGAGCTAGTTTATCCCATCTTTCTTTATATCTAGCAAATTCTAATCCTAATTTATTTAATTCTTCATGAATAATAGATGTATATTTATCTCTTTCAATATTCTTAATAATCATTTCAATTACTGTTAAAGTAGATATTAATGTAGTTGGACTAGTAATCCATACCTTTTTACGATATGCATAATTAATTATTTCTGGATGATAAGCATTTATTTCTGCGAATATTGCTTCTGCTGGTAAGAAAAGAATAGCTTGATCAGTTGTTTCTCCGGAAATAATATATTTATCACTAATTGCATCTATATGCTTTTTCATATCTTGTTTAAACTTCTTTTCATAATTATCTCTAACTTCAGCAGGTAATTTTTTATCAACCATCATTTGATAATTCTCTAACGGAAATTTAGAATCAATACAAATAGTACCTAATGGTTCAGGAGCAAATAACACTGAATCAGCAATTACCCCAGTACTAAGAGTATATTGAAGACGATAAATATCATCATTTTTCTCTCCAAAGACACTTACTAATATATGTTTTAAATTAACTTCTCCAAAGATACCTCTAGTCTTTTTATCTGTTAAAATGCTTTGAAGACTAACAATATCAGTAGATAAATTATCTATTTTCTTCTGAGCTTCATCAATCTTAGATAATCTTTCAATGACATTCATAAATGTCTTATTAGTCTTTTCGAAATTCTGATCAAGTCTTTCATTAACTTTGTCATTAATCATCATAAGACGTTTTTCCATTTGGGTATTTAACTTATTAAAATCATCATTAAAATTACGAGTAATATCTGTTTTAAAGTCACCCATTTCTTTCATCATATTAAGTTCTAGATTACTTAATCTATCAGTAATATGAGCTTCATTAATATTTTTAAATAAAGAGATAACTCCAATAATAATTAATATTACTAATAAAATTATAATAACTATATCTATCATAATAACACCTCTATTCTATTTCATATTTTTTACTAACTAATTTAGATATTAGATAAGCTAATAATAAAGCTATACCAATAAAGATAATCGATTTAAAATCTGTAATACTCTCAATTAAACTTTTACCAATATAGGCCCAAAATGTAATAGAAAATACTTTACCTATTAAGATAGAAGCAATAAACTTTTTCTTCTTCATTCCTGCCAAACCACATAGTATATTAACTAAACATGATGGAGTAAAAGGTAAAGTAACTAATAATACTAATTGGGTAAAAGAAATTTTATCAAACTTATCTATTCCCTTTTGAATCTTTCTAATTGTCTTTTTCTTAAATAATTTTTCTGTCGTCTTTTGATCGATAAAGACAAATAACAAATAACAAACAATACTACCTAGAGAAGTAGCTAACCAAGAAATAATTATACCTAGGACAAAACCAAAAGCATTAACATTTAAAGCTACAAAGACTCCTAAAGGCAGGATTGGAATAAAGCATTCTATAAAGACTAAGAAAAACCCAAATAGAACTCCTCCTGTGGATATGAAATTAGTACTATATTCAATTATTGCATTAACAATATCCACATAACCACCTTCTTAGATTATTATATCAAAAAAAGAATCTATTTTACATAGATTCCTATTTTTTCTTTTCATCTTCTGATATTTCTGATAAATTATATGGTTTTTTCAAAGTACCTTTTCCACCTTTATATAGTACTCTACTATTTAGATATACTACAGGTCTAACTCCTGTATAAGTAGATGCTGGCTGACTAACTATTTTACCACTTTGACTAATTTCATATACTTGTGAATTATCATCTTTATCAGCAGTAATTAACCACCAAGAATTTACTTGAGCTAAGTAATTATAATTTTCACAAGTCTTAGAAACAGTAGTTTTACAGTTAGGATCCAAACTAGCATTCATATAATCAGCTACTGTTAATAAACCAATTTTTTGATTACGCATTTTTTGAGAACATTCAATAGCATTATCTTTTCCTTCACTCTTTTGACTTCTCTTACCTACGCATAAATCAAAAGAAACTAACTTAGTCTTATCTTCTGCAGAAAGGATATTTTCTCTATCTTCTTCAGCTTTACTAGGATGACCATAAATCTTATCTAAATAATCATGGATACGGCTAAGACTATATTGGTTAATGCCTGCTTCATATGTCTTATTTTCGTTATAACGATCATCCCATGTATTACCATATCCAACTAATTCATTAGAAATAAGTACAATGTTATTATTTGGAGTAATCTTAACTATTCTCCATAAATTATTATCTAATTTAACATAGTTATTTACTTCCTCACCCTTATAAACATAACTACCTCTATTAGCATATAAACCATATCCAGAACTTACTACCCCATTATCAATTATCTTTTTATAAAGTTCAACAGTAGCATAAGTTTCTCCACAATTTAAATATGGTGTATATAGATATTTACTACCAGCTAATTCTACTTGAACTGTACCAGTACAAGTAACATCATCTTTAACATATTCAGATAATTCTTTCATTTTTCCTTCAGCTACTAAATTACTTGAATCAATCTCAATAATACTACCTTCATTTTGAGGTAAACTTTCTGGATGATCTTTAAAATAACTAACTGCTGCTTTCTTAAGAACTTCTTCTATTTCTTCATAAGTATAAGTTTTAGGTGAAGCATAAGAAAGAATAAATAATACTACTAATAATAAAATTGTTATTATTAAAATTATTCCCATAAACTTCATCATTTTACTTTTAGCAGCACTATCAGATGAACTAGACTTGGTATCATCAGATAACTGGTCTACTTCTATTTCCATATCTTCGCTAGTGTCTTCTTCTTCATCTGGATGAGTTACTAAATTCTCTTTTAAACTCATAATTCATCTCCCTTTCTAATTATCAAAGAAATCATCAAAGAAGTCATCATCTTCAGTATCATCATCTAAATTCAAATTAACTGGTTTTGAAGTAACTTCTGGTTTATCTTGAGTAATTTCATTAATACTATTAATTTCAACTTCTTGTGCAGTTTCTTGTTGTTCTTTAACTTCTTCTTTCTTAGCTTTTTCTTCTTCCTCTTTAGCTCTTTGTTCTTCTGCTTCTAATTCAGCAATCTTAGCATCTATTTTCTTAACTAGTTCATCGACATCAAAGTCTAATCCACCATCAGAGTCATCATCATCTTCATCATCTAATTTAGTCATAGGTGCTGGCTTACTAACCATATTTTCAAATGGATTGAAGCCAATATCTGTTGATTCCATTTCTCTTTTAAATGTTTCAAAATCAGGAATCTTAGTAGTTCTAGTTGGAACTTTAATATCTCGATCTTCATCTTCTTTTTCTTCAGTAACAGGTCTACGTAAGAAACTAGGAATTTCTTCTCTAGCTGGTCTTTCTATCCTATTCTCTTCCCTAGCTGCTCTTAAAGCAGGAGGTAATTGATCAGCAAATGGATTCTCTCTTATCATTCCTCCAGACATAGATATTTCCCTATCTCTATCATCTGCTGCATTCATCATCTCTAATAACTTCTTTTTCTTTTGTGTTTTAACAAATTCTTTTATATCGAAAGTATGAACTTCTTCTTTCTTACGAGATGGATATTTTGCAGGAGGATATTTTGCTCCCCAATTAAGCTTAAAGTATGGTGTGAACTTAGTCTTAAAAGGTTGCTTTCTCATACGTAAAATAATTACTTCAAACTGTTTCATTCTCTGTAAGTCTGAAACTGTAACTAATGGTGTTGAAGCCGTTTTATCATCTTTTTTAGACTTTTCTTCTCCACACATTTTAGATATTTCTTCTAAGGCTTTTAATTCAGTAGTAATCAAATAAACAATATTACCACAGTTACCTTTAATAGTCTCTGCCTCTTCTTTACCATAAACATCATCTAATTGAGCAAAGTTTTGAATAATCATTGTAAATCTAATTTTACGAGAACGAGCAGCTGTAATCATAGTTGTAACATCTTTTAATGGCGGCATATTAGCAAACTCATCCAATAAGAAGTTTGTCCTTACTGGTAACTGACCACCATGTCTTTGAGCAACTCTAATTAAAGTTTCATATATTTGCTTTAATAATATTGTAACTAATGAATGATATGTTTTCTTTTCATCTTGAATAACAATAAATACTGCAGTTGGCTTTTCTCCAATACTTTCTAAATCAATATCACTATAGCTTAACATTTCAGATAAGTTTTCACGAGAAGCAAACAATTTAACTTTTTGTTTAAATACTGATAAAATACTTCCCTTTGTTTCACTAGGAGCCATAATAGTACTTGAAGCATTAATACTTGCGGCACTATTAGGATCTTTACCAGCAAAATATTCTTTAATATATGTAGATCCACCAAATTTCTCTTCACCTACTGTAGTAGCAAGAGAAATACTATTAATATTAATTTCTTCTTCTTTAGCATCTTCAAATAATCCAAGTGCTACTCCAGAAAAGTAATCCGCAGATGTTTTTTCCCAGAATGGATCAGCATTTTTATTTGATTCATCATATAAGATGTTTAAAGCCAAGTCATCTAATAACTCTATTGCTTTATCTTGATTACCAGATTTATACATTTGATATGGTAAAGTCATTGGATTCCAAGCATTACCATTTTGAGGATCACGGAAATTTAGTAATAATATTTGATATCCACGAGCTCTAAGCATATTAGAAGTCTTTTCATAAATTTCACCTTTAGGATCGGTAATAATCATTGACTCTTTTGCCTTAGCTAAACTATGTACCATAGGTAATACTACTGTTTGAGTTTTACCAGAACCAGTAGCACCAATTACTAAAGAATGGTATTCTCCGTTATCAACCCACATTTCTTGTTCATTAATTAATAATGGTATCCCAGCAGCTCTACTACTTTTCATGTTAATTTCAACACGTTCTAATTCTTCTTGAATCTCTTTTGCCTTAGCCCATCTAGAATAACCCTTATCTTTTTTACTAGCTCTTATACCAAGTCCTTCTTCTCTTTCAAAAAACATAGAACTAACACTAGCAAACAAGCCAAGCAATACTAATAAATATAAAGCAAGTGTTGATAAAATCATATCTGGAGCAAAAGCTGGAAATGGATTTAGTCCAGATAAGTGTCCATCAGCTGACATAGTATGTAAATTTGATACTACTAAAGCTACTATAAAAAGCAAAAAACCAGCAAATACACCAAAGATAAGTAAATCATCTGGATCAGCTCTAAACCTAAACTTCATATTTGTCCCTTCTTTCTCGTATATATTATAACTTAACTTTTGAAAACTGTCATTAATTATTGATTAGAAATTAATATTTTAAAGTTTTCTCCATTAAAGTTATATAACATATCTACTCTCCCTAAATTACTATATTGAAAACAACTAACTATTAATTCATCATTATTATCAGCATTTGCATCAATAAAAGTAATTATATCTGGAGAACATCCTGCATAAACTCTATAATCTGCAACATCTTCATATAAATAATAGATTGTTTCATCTTTTACCATAAATACAAATGAGAAAATCTTCTCTGGTTGAAAATTTAGAGGAAACACATTACTTATAACATAAAACTCTTCAAGACTACCGTCGTGATCAATATCCACACTAGTCTTATAAGAAGTAGTAAACTTATTATCATTCGATAAATTATGATCGGTTAAAACAGTATTAACGTAAGTATTATCAGTAATTTCTTCCTTACTAAATTCATCCATAGTAATATCATAATTAGAACGATATGCTAACATTTCACCTTCAATATTAATGGCATTTCTTTTGTCATCAAAAACATACCATTTATCATCATGCCATAAGTTATATGATCCAACTCTTTCGTTATTTTCATATACTTCAAAATTTTTCCAATTTAAATCTTCAAAAGCATTAGCACTACTAACTTTAATCCATCTTTTTTTCTTATATATCCAAGATGTATTATCACCAACTACTATGGCTGTTTCATACTTTTCTCGGCGTAATGAGTCTAATCCATATAGGAGAAACATTGTCACTCCTACAATAATCATAACAATTATTAACGGAACATATCTTTTCCACATATTATCACCTAACCAACTCTAAATATATTCAATGTTCTAGTACTTTGTGGAGTATATTTGCCACTACCCCATAAATCAGTAACATTTGAACCTGGATCCATAATCTTAATTGAATTACCATTTACTGAATCTATAGCAACCCAGTGTTGTCCACTAGTAGCTACTTCAGCAGCCATATAATATCCTTGATTTTGATAATTTCTAATAGTATTAAGTTTCTGCTCCCTGCTCATGCCACTTATGTCTATTTGATCAACCCATCTAAATGATGGTGCTGCTTTACTGATAGGTCCGTATTGTAAATTACCATATCCATCAAAACCACCATTATTATTTAAAAATTGTACAAAAGTACCTGGATTAAAGTTAGCTATCGTAGTTTGAACTCCACTCTTAACAATTAACATTGAAATAGAAGTAACTAAACATCCGATTTGTCCAATGGTTCTTCCACTATTACCCATTCTAACATTAGACCATGATGCCCCCGCTTGTTTCCAACTAGCAAAAGCTCCTGTAGAACTTCCACAGTTAACTGATGAGCCACTACTACAAGCCGCTTTTGTTATTGCTGTAGCACCATAGTTTCTACTTCCTTGATTATATATTTGTAATAAGATTTGTTTATATGAAAAACCTTGATTAGCAAGTGATATCATTTTAGTTTGTTCAGTTTGTGTATAACCACTATAAACAATATATCCTTTGCTATTTGTAAGTACTTCTCCACTAGTTTGGTTAGCATAAGTGCGAAGTGGTGAACTTTGAGGTAATGGATTTTTAGATAGCTTACCAGCATGTCCTTGCCCACTATAAACTTGTCCCCATTGACCATCAGATGCTGAACAACCTTTATCAGGATTACAATAAACTTGATCTTGAGTACAAGATGCCGCTTGTAAAATCCATTTACCCGACTCTTTCTTTAAAGTTCTCCAGCCACCCATATCTGCATGTCTAGCTAAAATATAACTTCTAGCAGCAACCATTTGAGCTTTAATGGCCTCTGCTGGAGCACCAGTACCAATCTCTTGATAAGCAACTCCTAGAATATATTTTTCAAAAGGAACTAATTCTTCTCCAGCAAGTGGTTGCCCAAATGTACCTCCGTAATTATGTCCATTAGCAGTACCACATTGCATCAATCTAACATATAAATCAGATACTTGAATATTCTGAGTTAAATTACCCTTTCCACCTATATAATAACCTTTAATATCATATGTACAACTACCAGAACTAACACAGTTATTATAAGTACTAGGTGGTTCTTCATTAATAAATTCATAATAATTATCAACATATTTTAAAACACCATTTGCCATATTTCTTCTCTCTTGAACTGTAGAATTAGGCAAATACTTTGGAATAATACTATTCTGTAAATTCTTTTTAAATGTTGCTTCATCATATATTCCACCATTTAGCATTGAACTAGCAATATCCCTAATATCACTTTCAGTCATAGTAGAATAACTAATTTTAGCACCATTTTCTTTTAAAATATGATAAACAGCAACTATTTTTAAAGAATCAACTTTTTGTCCCTTAGACAAAAAATCCATTTCTACATCACTAACTCTTTGATAAAAATCTGCTTGATCTTGTGAAGTGACAGTATAGTTAGTATTCCCAGTACTACCTCCAGTAAAACTACTAATACCTAAAGCATCATCAAACACTCCTAGAGCTCCTAAAAGCGTTGAAATTGCTGAAATAATAACTAATACAAACAATAATATTCCCACTAAAGCAATGGCTATAATAATTAGTCTTCTTCTTACTTTAGCTTTTATTTTTGAATCTCCATTGCTAGATTTATCGTCTTTTTCATCCTTTTCGCTTTTATTTGAGGGTCTTGAGTCAGCCTTTGCATCTGAACTAGATCTTTCATCTTTCTTAGTACCCGAAGAAGGAGAAGATTCTTTTTTATCTCCTCCTGAATTCTCAACATTCTCTTCATTTTCTTTTGCTTGATTATTTGGATTATTTATAGGATTATTCTTCCTTAATCGCTCAAGCATGTTACTATTATCTGCTCTTCTACTAATTCTTTCAATAGGAGAATTACTAAGAGCAGAACCTAATTTATTACTAACTCTCCCACCAGTTAATTTATCCCCTACATTAACTGCTGTACCTGCAGCTTTAACATAAGGATTAGCCGAATGTTGGGCAACATCAGCAGCATGCTTTACTGCTTCAGCATTAGTTTGATCTCTTTCTGTAGTTGGTTCATTTTTTCTACTCGCACGATATGCCACAACATCACCACCTAACTATTTTCTAGAATCCTCCTCCACTTCCAAAGGAATCCAATTCTTCTTGCGTAACAGCTACATTTATTCTCATACGACGGTGACCACATACGAATAATGCTTCACCTTGAGAATAATGTTTAATGCTTTCTTTCTCACTTTCATTTAAATCAATAAGTAATGACAAATCTTCGACAGCTTGCTTTTTAAGACCCATTACTAAGTAATAAGAAGAGTTATCAAAGATTGCTTTACCTTGTGTAATAACAGCTGGATCTGAGAAATCACTAGGTTGCTGTGTAATAATAACTGTACCAGTATTATATTTACGAGCACGTCTTTGAACTTGGGCTAAGAAGTCAGCACCAAGTGCATTATTATCACCTAACAAAACATGAGCCTCATCAACCATTAAGACTGTATCAACATTGAAGTCTAAGCATAGACCCCAAGCATATTTTAAAACACTGAAGAACAAAGCATTCTTAATAGTAGAATCACTATTCATTAACTCTTTAATATTAAATACCATGAAGTCACTACCTTTACTAATAGTAGTATGACCATCAAAGTAAAATTTCAATTCATTAACAATAGGTCTTACTTTTAACTCAAGTTTTTCCATAATTTCTCTTTCTTGAGTTTGTTCAGTCATAGACATAAGTCTTCCTTTAATAGTTGCGTATACATCACTAAATGTCGGATAATCCTCTGATGTATACCTAGAAAAGTCAGTTGTAAAGTCTATACCAAATCTCCTATAAGTATCTTGTACTATTTCAGAAAACATAGTAAGTACAGCTTCTTCTATAGAAGGATCATAATACTTCATAAATGCTTTTAAGAATTGCAAAGTCCTAGTTAAAACTGTATAACCTAAACCTTGTTTAATTTCTTCTTCATCAGCATCAATAACTATTTCAAGGGGATTAATAAGTCCAAATTCTCCACCTTTTCCAATATCAACACTATCTCCTCCATAAGTACGAGTTAATTCTCTAAACTCATCTTCTGGATCGATTATAACTATTTGACATCCATTACGAATATGAGTTCTAAGTAACAACTTAGCTGCAGTAGATTTACCAGAACCAGAAGTACCTAGAATAATCATATTAGCATTATTTCTATTAGTTTCCTTACGAACTTTATATAAGAATTGATTGAATAGAATTACTCCTCCAGAGAAATCTACTCCAAGTAATGTAGATAATCCTGGATCTTTAATACTATCGAAGATAAATGGATACATTGCTGCGATAGTAACTGAAGGAATCGGAGTACCAATTCTTGATTCTAATTCTTGAGTATCCCTATCTGGGAATATTGGAAGAATTGATTTTAATACTTTCTCTTGTTCAAAACGAAGTGAAATAGCTCTTAATTCCATTGAATCAAGGTAATTCTTAACATTCAATTTCTTTAATTCTAATTCTTCTTTAGTATCAGCAGTAATCATAATATGCATTTGAAAATCAAATATTCTAGCTTGTGATCCTGCTAACATAGAAGTAAAGTATTCCAAACTTTCAGCATCTTGTCTAATTCTTTCACGAACAGTTTGGTCTTTTTCATTTTGATATCTTTCTTTTAATTCAGCAACTTGCTTATTTAACATCTTTGCCATATCTCCCCAAGGAACTGGGATATGTTTAACAACTACTTTAATACCTGACATATTAGTAAGTGTTGATAAATATCCTGGCATAATGTATTTAGGATAAGAAACAACTGTTAAAATAGTTGCATATTTATCACTAATAACAAAGTCACTATGATTAAAATGTAATCCTTTAGGAGCTAATTGTCCTCTTAAACTTGTACTCATAGAGGCATCACCGTTCCAAACTCGGTAGTATTACCACCATTCAAGAAGTTCTCTAGAACTAATCTTAAATCAGAATTACTAATCATAGAAGCATTAAGACCACAAGTCGCAAGTCCATTAATCATTTGACGAATCCTCTTTTGCAATTCATCAACATTTTTACTCCTAAACATAAAGTAGTATTCTGTATCAACTATATTGTTACGGATGAATGTTTCACCCTTTTCAATATCTTGCATAATTAATTTACGAATTGCTGGTGAATTAGTTTCATTAAGTAGCAATTGCATTTGTGACATATAAACAGATATATCAACTGGTCTATCTGCTACTATTAACCAGAATTCATAATCTATTGTGTTATAAAAATTTCTAAGTCCTATCAAAATATTATTTTGAGTATCAGGGTCCAAAATAAATATATTACGAGGAGAAATCTTTACTCCACCAACTTTATAATTATTTTTAGTAATAATCATATTATTTTGAATAGCTCTTACTGGTAACCAGTCTTCAGTAAATCTACTACTAGTATTACCGCTTTGTTTTTTTGCTGACACTTTTATAACACCAACCTTTCCATTCATATCTTTGACGATTAGTCAAAAATTCATATGCTTCCATTATTATATTCAACATATTATGGTAATTAGGAACCGGCATGACCAAAAACCCAGTAATCAATGCAGGTGCTAATCCAACAATTACTGATACAATATCATCAAACTGTAAGAAAGCAAGCATGATAAGTGAAATCAGTATTCCAGTACCAAATAATGCTAAATCAAATGGTCTAAACCAGCCTAATATTAAACGCCCTCGTTTAGTATTAGCAGGTATCAAATATTGATCATACATTCATTATCACACTCCCTCTACTTACTCTTATTACTTTCTTCAGCTCTAGCAGCATTTGCTTTAGCTTCAAAGTACCCTGGACTATTTTTAATTTGCTCAGCAGATCTACCTGCATTACTAGCACCTTTCTTATAATGTCCAAATTTAATACCGTGTTCAGATCTATCATCAAAGCTTTTTCCTTTGAAGTCCGCAAAGAATGGCTCATCAGAATACTTCGTACCAACATGGTAAATAGTTGTTGCCGCATCGTAAGCAATAAGATCATTTTGAGTCCATTCATTTGTTCCGTTAAGTGCAGACTCTTGAATCTTTTGAACAAGTTGTTCACGACCTTTAGGTGTATCAGCAAATTCTTTAAGATCTTCAAATCTCATACTTTGAGCTTGTTTCTTAGCTTCGTCCAAAGCATCTTTCATAACACCGTCTGTTGATGATGAGAACATATTATTTCTATCGTTCAAATCTTTTAAACTGTAACTTTGTCCTCTAGCTAATACTAATTGACCATCTCTATCCTCTAATCCTTTAGCTGTTATTTTATAATCATGACCTTTTTTAGAACCAGTCTCTAACAACTTAGCAAAGAAGTCATCATTAGCTTGAACTTTATAATCACCATTGCTATCAAAAGCATTAGTTATTCGAGACAATGCATCTTTTGAAGCTCCATAGTACTTAATTTGTTCTTCCATTTTATCATATTTATTTTTAAGTCCAAGATTATTTTGGGCTCCTGCAACAAATCTACCCCAAGGAGTGGATTCATCAGCAGCATTTGCATAAGTCTTTGTTGCCCTTGCTCTATTAGCTGCCATTACGGCTCCAGCATTAGGTTTGTCTTGTTTCCATAAAGTTTTACCAGCATTGAAACCTCCACCAATAGCGCCGAGAGCTCCTGCACCAATACCTTTTGCAACTCCTCCAACTCCTTTGCCACCATAAGCAACTCCTGATGAAATAGCACCACTAACTACTCCAGCACCAGCTGCACCTATGCCAAGAAGTTTTCCAACTCCACTGAATAAGCCTCCTGTATCTTCTTTCATTCCTAATACTTGTTTAATAAACTTAGGAGCTTCTTTAGCAAAATAGAATAAACCTATCCAGATAAATAATACTGTGAATGTTTTTAATACTCCTGTACTGTTAGTAGAAATACCATTTGCTAACATTTGTTGAATCATATATATTACAAAATAAACAGATGCTATTCTAATAAATAAATCTAAATATGTAGAAGTCACTGCCTTTACCCAAGCATCAAAAGAACTATCTTTTGAACCTTTTGGATCCATATAACTAATAATTGGAATTGGTGCCAATAAACGAAGTATTGCTAATTTAATAGCACGAATTGCTACCTCTACACAGAATCCTAGTAAAATAACTACGAATATACCACCCATTATCAATGAAACAACTGGCATGTATGTAAAGGCATAAAGTTTTTCACCAATTGAACTTATTAAACTTTTACCTGTTAAAGCTGGATCTGCACTACAAGTAACATTTACAACATCTATAATTTTACCTGGATCAGAATCCACTTTTTTATACTCATCAATTATCTTTTGATCAATATCTTTACAAACTCTATAAGCTCTGATTTGATCATCTTCTTTTCCGTTAGTATTCTTTTCTTTTCTATCCTCTGCTGGAATTAAGTTGATTCTATAAAATCCTTTTAATACCGTAGAAACAAAGATATCAGAAGAATGCTTAAAGTTATCATCATTCATTCCTACTAATTCATTACTACTTTCTGAATTGTCTTTAACACCCATTACTACTTTTCCAATAGTATTATTATTTAAAATTCTATATTGTAATGAATATAATGTTCCGAATAAAAGACCATTATTATTAATTTGTTTTTCATACTCATTACTAGCAGAAGGAATATTAATAGGTACAACCATCGCTAGCATAACTAGAGCAGTAGCAATTCTTTTGAATAAGTTAGCTGCCCCATTCTTAGAATCTGTAAAACTATCAGGATCAACAATTCCTTTTAGGACAGTCATAGCTAATTGAAACAACACAAAAATTCCAATGATCACTTGGATTCTTTGGAAAAAGTTAACTATAACACCTGTACTAAAAATATCCGCAGATGCCACACTAAAGAAAAGTTGATAAGAAATACCTAATAAACCATAGATAGCTTTATCAATACTTGAAAATAGTGTTCTACCCATATCTCGCAAGGTGCTTTGAGGTCTTAAATCTGTTTCAGAAAACACTAACTTCCACCTCTCTATCTAAGCCCGCATGTAGGGTCAGTTGTTAAACCAAAAACATTTAATAATGCTGATACTATAATTGGTAAGAAAAACAAACTTGCTGCTAAGATTAATCTAGTTGTTAATTTCTTAGTAGCTTTTGCCATTGCTTCATCATCACTTTTAATAATAACTTGAGCAAATTCAATACTACTTAAAATAACTACAAGTAATGGTCCAATTATTTGAACATAATTTAAAAGTTTTTGAATTAACCAAGCAACAGAATTTTCATCAGTAGGATCACCTAGCAATGAACTACAATTTTGTTCTTGATCATATCCATCAACAGAAACATTTGAATTAGCCTTTTGAGTATTGGCTAATATGTGTTTCTCATTATTACTACTTAATGCAATTACATTTACAGGAGTAAAAAATGATACAGTTACCATTATGATTAAAACTATTAAGAAACTCTTTTTCATATTACCACTCCAATGTATATAATATATCATATTAAGTATATCATTACATAAAAAAAATAGCAATGAAATTACTATTCTTTACATACATTTTTTTGTTATTTTGCAGCGTTCCAGCAACCACGCCAACTATTAGTATCCCCTTCGCCTTCACCTTTAGCAACTAGGTTCATTGCAAAATAAACTAAAGTTGGTACGAAGAATACAAGTGCAGCATAAATAAATCTTTGAATTAATCTCTTTTGTGCAGCCTTTACTTCTTTTTCTTCACTGGCAATAACTGCCTTTCCTAAATCAATAGTACCAAAAACAATCAAAGCAATTGGAATAACAATTGTAACTACTTTCATTGCAGCAACTATAACTCTTACGATTGGTAATAATCCCCAACAAGCATCATTCATAAATACATCTCCTTTCCAACATTATAATATCAATAAATTGTTTTGTCAAACAAATCAGCGCCTAAACAAGCCAAATATCTTGCCTGAAGCACTATCATTTTTTGTACTACCGTTAAGTAATCCTAAACGAACTAAAAAATCCGTAATAATTTCATTTTTCTTTCTTTCATCTAACGGTGGCATATTATAAAATACCTTTAATCCTGATTCTTTTTCAAAATCAGATATATCACTAGTTAATAATAAGCTTTTATTTAAAACAACTTTTTGATCAACTAATTTACTAAAAATAATTTTGTTATTTCTAACTAATTTGTTTAATTTAATCGTACTAGGTTCTAGCAAATAAACTATATCATTACAGAAACTAGTATCATGACAATTATTTAAATCAACAAGAATAATATTTTTATCAGAATTACGAGCTAAATCTTCTTTTATTCTTGTTTCTTCACTACTTATCATATTTGGATCATTGAACAAAGAAAAATCAGTTTTTCCTATTTCAATAGCTAATACTTTTTCTGAACCATAAGTCATAATTAGTTCTTTTTTTAACATGTAAATAAATGTCGTGACACCCGCACTTTCAGTTACTCCTTTAAACCCAATGACCGTTGTTCCATCAGCTTTTGGAGCAATATCTTGAGGTGCACTTGGAACTGGAGTGTTCTCTATATCAATATTATTATTGACGTTTTCATTTACACTATTATTTACATTTTCCGAAGCATTAACTTCTGGTTTTGGCTCAGCCATTTTTAAAATGCTTTCCACATCTTTCAATGTATTAGATTTTTTTACCAAAACCTTTATACCATTCAAATTAGTAGTAAAGTTATAAATACCTATTTTTATTAATTGACTTAAAAACCTAGGTGTACATAAAGTACTACCTTCAGGTAATAGAAAGATAAGTTTATCTGCTTCTAAACCTTTAATTAAAGTATCATATGTCTTAACATCTGTGTAATCCTTAATAGCGGTAACATCTAAAATCATTTTGCTATAGAAAAAATTTTTAAAATTATCAATAATTTCTGAGACGGCAAAAACACCATTAATACTCTTAATGATATCTATGTCTAAATTAGCCAATTGATTTTGTTGTTCATTCGCTATGATTACATTCATTATTATCGACCTCTATTTATTCTCTTTGTCATTAACAAGTTTTTTTATCCTTTGAAAGTGTTATTGTTTTAGTATCCCCTGATACATAAAATGCTTCAATTCTTGTAGCACCATCAACACGATTACCATTTTCATCAGTACCAGGCGTTCTAAAAATAGCTTCAATAATTGGAATTGAAATATTTATTCTAGTTACAATATGATAATAACACTTAGTTTCCATATCATCTACTTGTCCAGGTTTTGGATTACCCCTTGCTATTCTTACACCTTTTACGCAATATAGCTTATCACGACTTGGTCGTAATGATTCTCCTGATAAACAATCGATAATATCTGGTTGATATCCTATTTGATCAGCATAATCTATAATTTCTTGTTCACAATGAGCCGAATCACAATCTCCTTTATATTTTTCATATACGGAGATAATTTTGTCTTTCATACGAAACGCCTTAGTATAATTAACATTAAAAGCCATATATCCCAAAGCAAAAACAATGAACACTACTATAATATAAATGTTTATCGCACCACCGAAAGCGTCTCTCATCTAATCACCTCTTAAATGCTTATTAGCAATCTCCTGCGGATTGCAAATTTATAAGTCTTGTATCTCCAGACACTTGAAAAAACTCAAGCCCCATTATGTTATTTATAATTGGAATATTAATATCAACTTGAGTTACAATTCTATAATACTTATTAGTGCTACTATTCATACCTTCTGGAGCACTTCCAGTAGTACTAACACAAAATAAACCATCAACAGATTTAGCTCCGTTATGACATTGTAATGCCGTTGGTTTATAATGAATTTGATCTGCATGTTGATATATCTTATCTTTGCACGCAGTCCCTCCATCACAAAAGCATCCGGACCCTTCATATTGTTCTATGACAGATATGACATAATTTTTCATCCTAAAGGCTTTAGTATAGCTAACGGTAAATGCAAGTATTCCTTCAACAATTATAATAAACATTACGATAATAAATATATTTAAAAGTCCGCCAAAAGCCTCTTGCATTTAACATTCACCCCTTAATTAATTAGTTAGTAGAACTATGTCTAGTACGAGTATTTCCTGAGGCATCATTCCATTGTCCAGCAATACTGTTTTTAATACTTGGCCACATAAACCAAAAGAATGCTATTACTGCTCCAATTGCAATCAAAGTAATTACAGTTAAGTTTAATTCTCCTGTAGCTGCTTTCATTAATTATCCCATCCTTTCTACAATCTATCTATATTAATTATATCAAAACTATTATTTTTAAACAACTTTTTAATGTGATTTTTTACATATTAGAACATCATCATCATTGAAATTAAGATTATAACCATAACTCCAGCACCAGTTACAACAAGCATTATCATAGTTTGACTTTCCATATGATTAAGTCTTTCTTTATACTTTGTTTCTCTGGCTTTGTTCTGTAAACTTGACACTGTTCTAGAAAACATCATAAGTCTTTCTTGTTTTCTTTCTTGAGAACCAATACCTAAACGATATAAAAGTCGCATCATTCGCATTGAGTCTCTAACTGGATATGTATTAGCAAATTCCATATATGGATCTACTGTTGCATCTCCAGAATTTATTCTATCAATCATTCTTCTTAATCCTGGTCTAAAGATATCTGGGGCATCCCCTATTGACTTACCAATAGCAACCGGTACAGTATAGTGTTGAATTAAGATTTCCAAACTCTTTAAATAGTATGGTAGCATTACATCTATTTCATGTAAATGTTGCTTATAATAACCTTTTAATTGTATATAAGGTAATTTAAAAGCTCCTGCTGCTACTACTAAAGCCAACACTAAGTTTAAGAAAAATTGTGAATTGATTATTTCATATGAACTATTGTTAGATATAGTTAATACTAATACAACCAAGAAAGCAATAAATGCTGTAGAGACTCTTTTTGAATATAGTTGATTAATATCTACATCTTCACCATATCTAGCATATACTAAGAATTGATAATCATCTTCTTTTAGAGCTTCTAGGTACTTTTGATTATCAGCAAAGAATTTATCTTTATCAATTGTATTATTATAAACTAAGATAAATAAAATAATTGCTCCTACTACTAATATCTCCATTATTCAGCACCTACATTCTCATTATAATATTTTTCTCCTTTTAAAAGGAAATAAGTATTTATTATTAAAACACCATGCATTAATAACTGAATATACCATCGCTCTAACAATACTAAATAAGTTTCTCTTCCTAGTAAGTATTGAACTAACATAACCATCAAGTATAACGTAATACCAAATGTTAAGAAGTTCTTGTGGAAAGAAGATCTTTCAATTCTATCACGATAAACGCTCTCTACAAGCATATCAATATCTAATTGCATATTTTCTAATGAATCAGCAGAGTTTTGAGCACCCTCTTTAGTAATTTGTAAGAATAATTGGTGCATATTCTTAACTATATAGTAAGGATATAATTTACTCATATATTCTAATGCTTCATCAATAGTACCATTATCATAACTCATTGTAATCATTTGTCTAACGTCGCTAAGTACTGGATCTTCTAATACTCCAGAATTAGCAACACCTTCAAGGGCTTTAACAAATGATTGTGTAGTAGCAAATTCCATAATAGTATTTGATGTATATACTTGAACTTGCTCAAATAAGAATTCTGAATATACTTTTTTACATCTTAAATATGTTATATAAGGTACAAATGATACTGCAATTAAGGCATAAATTATACTTATTATTAAATTATAAAAATATAAGTATGTTACTACTGCTGCAAATGATGCAAATAAAGTAACTTGGATAGTATATTGTCTAGGTGTATATTCTTGTCCTAATTGCTTAGTCTTTTCACGAACTACTTTAAAAGAATATGGAGAAAATCTGTCATACATACCTTGAACTTGCCCTACTATATACTTCCCAACATGTTCACCTTTATAATTACGATATAAGTAAATAGCAAGAACAAAAGCGGCTATAATAAATAACTCTGTTAAATACATATCCTCAACTCCTTTTATCCTTCTAATTTAGTTATATTAGGTTGTGGAGCAGCAACCGGTGCTTGAGCTCCTGCAACTTGTGGTTGAGCAGCCTTATTATCAACCACTGAGTTTACTACTGGAGCTGCCATTTGAACATCTCCATTAGCAACAACTGGTTCACTAGCAGCTTGCCCTTGTACCATTTGTGGTTCAGGTGCAGGTTGTGCTTGTGGTGGTTGTGATTGTTGAGCTACTGTCGGAGCAGCCTCGGGTTGCTTAACCTCTTTTGTATTATTCGATTCTTGTGTAACAGAACCGTTATTTTCTAATTCTTGTTCCCCTTCTTGAATTACTTCAGTAAGTGGTAATTCATCAGGTAAATCTTTGATTATACTTTGAACTTCAATATTTTGATTTTCAAGATATTCAACCAAATGAGCACTAGGCTTACACATTATTGGTTTACCAAAGATTTTTTGATAAATAATTCTTGATCTAGGTACATTTTCATCATCAACATAGAATTCTGAAACCTCATCTAATTCACGATGGAATTTTCCATATTCTTTACTATAGAAAGCTTTGATATGGACACCTAATTGAATATAACGATAAATTGTCGTTAAAAATTGGTGAACATCCAAGTCTGTTTCCATTAATGAATATAAACGATATGGTATAGCAGATGCCTTATCGGCATGGATAGTTGATAAGATGTTATGTCCTGATGAAATAGAGTTACGTACAGCAGAAACAGCTTCTGCAGAACGAACTTCTGATAATAGAATCCACTTCGGATTCTGACGCATACAAGTAACTAACACGTCTGAGTATGAAGCTAC
The DNA here is from genome assembly GCA_017432665.1 of Bacilli bacterium. Taxonomy (GTDB): domain Bacteria; phylum Bacillota_I; class Bacilli_A; order RF39; family UBA660; genus UBA3789. The sequence continues at coordinate 22,807 of JAFRIS010000014.1, read as the reverse complement.
ATTGTTAGTTTTCATTGCAACTATATCTCTTTGTGGGAAGATTTTATCTAAGTGCAACTCTAATGTATCTTCAATAGTTATTATTTTTTCATTAGTCTTTGTGTGACTAGCTAAATATTTAACAAATTCTGTTTTACCAGAACCAGTTTCTCCAGCAACCATTATATTACAGTGACCTTCAACACATTTTATTAAAAAGTCATGTATAGCTGGAGTAAAATAGTCTTCTTGAATTAGTTTTTCTTTCTCCAATCTAATCTTAGCCGGAGTTTTACGAATAACTAGTGCTATTCCATTAGTTGCAATTGACTGATGTACGAAATTCATACGTAACTCAGCAGATTCAGCATCTAGGAATGGCTTAGCATTATTAAATGTTGTTCCCATTACGTTGGAACATTGAAAGGCCAACTTCTCAACGAATTCAGGAGTTGCCCCTTCAACTTCAACACGCAAAGATCCTTGAGTCAATGAACGAATCCATATCTGTCCATTGTTATCATATGAAATATCGGTAATATCATCGTTATCTAATAACGAACGAAATGGTCCGAAGTCTAATTTGTCAAATATGTTTTCATTCATTGAGCTCACATCCCTTTATTCTTTCTTTTTTTCTTTATTTTAATGTTCTGTCCAATAAGTGTTTTCATTGATCCATTCTTTTAGTTGTTCACTACTAATTTCTAGTTCTCCTGGTTCATCTTTAACACTTTCATTCGTTGGAACTAATACGATATCAGTATCATAAGTTCTCATGTAACTTGCTTTAGAAAGCAATGTATAAATATCTTCTGGTACAGCAAATACAATCATTGCTGGTACTCTTTCTTCATCTATATTTTGGAATACTGGTCTACCAGAACCATCTTTAACTGCTAATACTTGAATGTTAGATATTAATTTACCATACATAATCTTATTAGCATTTGCTTTTTCTTCAGCAGTTGGTTTTTCTTCATCAGCTATTTTATAAACAGCTTTTAACCAAATATCAATATAGTTACCTGGATATACTGAGTTACCATAAGTATCAGAAATATCAACTGGTAAATTATATAGTACATATCCTTTAGGATAGTCTAATATGATATTAGCAGGTAATTGTTCTTTTTCAACTACTGCTCTTTTGTAGAATAAACTTCCTTCTGGAATAACTACATCAGCAGCTGAATATTTATCAATGATTTCACTCTTATTTTGAATTACATCACCCTTTAACATTGCAGGTGGTACTTCTCTAGTATCAACCATTGATTCAGTTATTTGAGTTCCTGCAGGTATCTGTTCAGATGCATAAGGAACAACAATTGGATTTATCGCTTTGTTTATTCTCATTGTATATGCAATATATAATACGAAGATTGCTGCAATAACTCCTACTACAGTAACTGTATTTTTGTTTTGCATAAATTTTTTAAAGCTTGTACTTAAATTTCCCATTTTATCCTCTCACCTTCCTTATTATCCTTTTACAGCCTTACAAGCATCACTTGTTTTACTCTGCATTCCTTCTTCTGTAGGTAAATCTGTTAAATACTTAGATTCAAGTATAGCATCATAACTAGTACTAATGTTTCCTTCGATATCTTCTTCTCCATTTCCTGTATTAGCTTTAAAAGTTAACGCCGTTAATGAATCAACTTTTACACTAACCTTTGGTGGTACTTCGTTAATATCATAAAAACCAATAGTATAACCTCTAGTTGTATCTACACTATCGACGAATCGATAAAGAAAGCTCTCTACGAACTTTTCTTTATCTAATCGATAGACACCGCATGTTCTTAGATAAGAAATATCAATTGCATCTTCCATAGCAGCGTCTGTTGTTTCTTTTACTAAATAGTAATCTAACTCACTACCTGTAGAATAATTTGTTAATACATTTATTAAAACTAATGCAATTACACTAAGAAGGATAATTCCTACTGTTAAAATTCCTTTGTTCATATATTATTTCCCCTCCTCTTGTATATTGCTACATACTGCACTTCTGTAGTTTTCTACATTGTTACATCCAATAGCCGCAGTATTCATTACTTTATTACTAGATGAAGCAAACGCTCCTTTTCTAATAACATCACTTTGATATGAAACCATACCATTTCGAGTAACCATGTTACCTGTGAAATTAGTGTAATTTCTATCATTTCCTTTTATATTTTTGATCATTTCTTTTGTTAATTCAAATTCATAATCAATATTATTGTTGTTGTAAATATTATAACCTTCACTTTGAACTTTTTGAGCATATACTGAAGGCATAACTTGTTGATTAGGCTCTACCTTACCATTGCTTGCTAAGATATTGGCATTGCTTGACCAGTTGAATCCTGGTTCACGTGCTCCAGAAGCTTTGCTATTATCTGGGAACATGTTCTTCAAATCAACCGTTCTAATTTTGTATGCAGATTGTGGATTGTTTGGAACACAACTATTTGTATATTCTGTAGTAGTTGTTGTCGTTTTATTCAACTTAGTATTCAATGCATAGAAGCAAGATATATCAAAGTTCCATCCATAATATCCAAAGTTTCTAGTAGAACCTTTAATATTCCATTTATCAATGTCGCTTTCTGTAACACTAGCAACTGTTTCTGGAAGAAGACTTATACAGTTTGCAATAGCTGCTTGAGTAGTATTATATGAAGTAACATGATTTGCATTATATAATGCATAATAGTATTTCCACCACTTAGAATTAACGTCTTGAGCATCTAATGGAATACAGAACTTATCATCTTTTTCAGTCCATCCTGTTCCATTCTTTGGTACAAATGAAAGTTCTCCAGTCTTTTTGTTAATCCATGATCCTGGGAAACTCCATCTACTTTGATATTGAAGTCCTTGACCACATTTAGCATAACATCCAGCATATTTTAAGATAATATCTTTATCTTTTGTAACATTACCAGGATTATGACAATTATTAGCATTATCACTACTTGTTAATGTTTCTGGAGTTGTAGGAGTATTTCCTGTATAAGGATAATCAACTGTTACAGTTTGTCCATTACCGCTCTTATAATCAGTTTTAATTGTAAATGTAGCTGTTTTTGTTGTACATGAAGCACTAGCCTTACATTTAGCAATAGCTGCATTATATTTCTTTAAGTTACTGATGTAATCTTCATGCGCCTCATCTTTATTTAGATATTGAGTTTGACTACATCCTCTAAAATAACAACTATCTTTACAACGAGTTGGCTTAATCCTACGTTTAAATCCATTAACCGGTCTATATTGTTTACCAGCATAACCAGCATGATCTCTTGAAGTTTTTCCATATTCAAACAGTTTATAATATCTAGCATAAGTATTTTTCTTTCCTTGACTTACCCATTGAATAGATCCGCCACTCCACTTGTAATATCCTTTAAACCAGGCACTGCTTAATCCTAATTGCTCAGTTCTAGCTGTATCTATACGAGCTGCTGTTTTATTATCAGCACCTTCATATACTTCTGCATAACAAGCATCACTACATGCTTTAGTGTATTTTCCACCATCACATTCATGGATACATGCTGCAAATTCTTCATTACCACCAGCTTGGTGAATATAACCAGGCACATTATTACATTTAGGATTTGGTTCACATACCTTAGGTTCTTTTGGAGGTTTAGCATTAATTATTGCTTTACATTTAACTCTACTTGTTACTTGTACTTGATATTCAAAACATAATCCTGCTTTAGAAGCAACTGGAGGTCCATATTTAACTTCTACAGCTTCTTCACAAATTCTAGTACAAGCATTTACTACTTCTGTTTTCTTTTTATCTGATAAACTATTTCCTTTAGTGTAATTCCATTTATAAGTAACTGTTTCAATCAATTCATTCCATGCATAATAATGTTGAGTATTAGCATTAATGTTATAAATTGGATTACCACTAGAATCTACTCCACTATGTTCTAATAAATTAGAATAATCTAAAGTAGCTCTCTCCTCTGAATTAGCCTTAATTCTACATTTCATTCCTATACCAACATTTTTATCTTTATTACCAAATTCAAATACTTTTGTACCTTTTTTAGCAGTAAAGAAATTTCTTTTTCCATCAGTATAGAATACATGTTTTTCTTTATTAGTCTTAGCAGTTTTATCTTCTTCTTTAGCTGCTTTAACTACATTATCGAAATTGATTAACCAAGCAGTTCCACCGTCGGTATCACCTTCACCTACTGATAAATGATGTTGTTCATACGTTGATGATAAAGCGATACGAATTATTTCAATCATTTCATTTTCTTCAAATGGGTTAGAAACTTTTGCTTGCCAACAACTTGGAACTAATGCTTTATAATCTTCACGATAACTAGCGTTATATAATTTTAAATAATTAACACCAGAAACATTAATCTTTCCTGTTGGATCTTTTCCTTCTCTTAGAGCCAAACAAGCTCTATTATAATTACTATTATCAACACCAGGTGCTCCACCAGCAGTAATACTACTCTTTGGAAGTTCAATTTCAATTAATCCAGACTCAAAAGTTGCTCCTGAATGAGTTCTGTTGAACTCTGCCATTGAAAGGCATCCTTTTACACTATCATTTTCTGATAATGCTAGTCTCATAGTAAATCCATAATCTTCATTTTGAATATTTAAACTTGAAACATCCTTAATCGTCAATGTAAGTTTATGATCTCTATCAATTGTTCCTTTTGCATTATCTATCTTATAGTACCCATCTGAATCTTTAGTAAAAGTATTTGTAAAGTATTCAGGATGGCTTATTGCAATCATTCTAAAACTACCGTGTTTAGTCGTGAGAATTAACTTTTTGTCATCATTCGACCAATCATATGCTAAGTTATAGTATTGTTGTAATTCTGTAGCATTATTGCAAGAATTATTAGCTGCTACAACTTTGTTCATAGACTTTGCTGAAAAGAATACTACCGCAGCAATAATGATTACTGCAACCCCTATAATTCCTTTTTTAAACTTCATCTGTTTCTTCATCAGAATCTCCACCTTCCATAATATTATCTATGATTCTATATTGCTCAGATTTTTTTACTTGAGCAAGTTTTGCTTTTTCATCGTCTCGAACAAGTCTAGCGTTTATAGTTATACGAATATTTTCACTTTCTCCAAACATATTCGTACATGTATTTAATGAAATAAATTTATCTTCATTATTAACATCTACATCATATTTATAGATACTCTTCTCATTAGTAGTTTTGATAAATCGGTTCATATCATCTTTAGTATATTCTCCTCTGTTATACATATCTATATCAGATTCATCAATAAAAGCAATTGAATAGATTCTATATAAATAATCTTCTCCATTAAATGTATATTGAATAAATTGATTTTCTTTAGCAAATTCAACATATACATAACTCATTAGCTGCTCAAATCGATCATGACTTTCATCAGCAATCAGTGGTCTAGCTGACATATTTTTAATATTGTGACCAGTAATATAAACAATATTGTTTAATTCTTTAAAATCTGCCTCAGTCCAAGCAAAATTACCCGTTTCATATGCGAAATCGTAAAATGGCGCATATATTATAGGAAGATCGATATTTGTTCCTTGAACTCTTAACCATCCAACCGTCTTTTTATCATTATTATCATTATTTTGAGCTTCTTTTATTTCTAACTCTCTAGATTGAGTTTGATAGTCAGTACTATTTTTTAATTCAAATGCCAATGTTCCGATCGCAATCAGTAACAGGAGCATTATTATTGATAAGATATCAACTTTTTCCCCTTTTCTTTTTCTTTTCTTATCCAATCTATCACCTACTTTTCTACTTTGAAAGGACTATTTTCAGTACCTTTACCACCATTTATTACAACTCTCTTATCAAAATAAGCAACTGGTCGTACACCATATTGATAATTTGTTGATTCATAACTATATAGAACAACACCGTCATTATCTACTCCTGGATTTTCAATCGCATCTTTTGAAGAATTAATTAATCCATAAGATTCTACGAATGTCTTAGCTGGACTAGCACTAAACATTTCATACATATTTGGCGCTGATAGTTTAACAGTATATTTCTTAGTTTCTACTTCTTTTTTATACATTGGTTCTTTTTCATAAATAGGAACCTTTATTTCATGTGTTACAAAATAACCTGTATCTATATATTCACTAGAATGATTATTAACAAAATATCCAACATTATCTTTCTTTTCCGGATTATAGATGTGATTTTTTAGTCCTTCAGGATCAGCAAAAGTAAGATAATTATCACCATCAGCCAATTCTTCATCACATATTACTTTAGTAGTTCCATCACTATTAGTTTCAATTATTCTCCAAGTAACTCCTCCATAAGTAATATATTCTCCAGGATATCTCTTGTTTAATTCTGTATTCTTCTTTACTTTCTTATAATCAGTTAAAATGTATGGTTTTTCTTCAGTACCATCACCAGATTTTATTAATGTTTCTCCATCAATAGTTATAACTGGTCGTACACCATAATTATGTTTCTTAGAATATTCTGTAGCACTCTCAGAAAATACTATAACTGTATAAGCCTCTTCTGCATTTTTAATATTAGCTATCCACGATACCGTCTCAGGCATCAAGAAACTGTTTTCACCCTTTGGTGTAGCTTTGTTAATTTCATCAATTGAAATTAATCCAAAGTTCTTTTCTGTCCCATAATGATTACATTGAGTAGTATCAGTAGTACCCTTTGATAGACCCATATCACAATACTTAGACTTAACAATTAATTTCTTAGCCTCATCTGTTAAATGCTTTTCATAATATTTAAACCATTCATCAATACCTTCATAATTAACATTAGCAATATCTTTATCAGCAATGATTTTAACATTATTACCATTTGATCCTATTATTCTAAATAACATATTAGAGAAATAAATATAATTGTTGTCAGCATCCCCAACATAATAATCAACATTTCCTGTAGCTTTCTTAACTGTCGGTCCTAATTTTTGAACAACTGTAACTGTTCTAGTAACGACAGTTTTATTACTCAATGAATCAAACGCAACATATTGAACATCATAAGTTCCTATCTCAGATGTATCAACTTTACCCTTGACCGTTACAGATTCAAGACTCATTTTACCATCAGAGTTGTCAACCACACTCTTAACACCCGGTTCTTTGTATTTCTCTCCTCTATTAACTGTCATTTCTTCATCACCATATAATTTTATTTCTGGTCCTTTATGATCGACAGTTGAGTTTAACACTCCACATTTTAAGTAAGTATAATATTTATATTCTCCATTTACTTTTCTAACTTTTACCCAGCTATCATTAACCGAACAAGTTTTTTTAGTATATGGTATATAAACATCTTCCTTCATAAAGGCTTTATCATATAGCGTTATTAAGCTAACAGTCTTTACTCTCTCACCCGTAGGAAGCTCATTACTATAAAGATCAAAATATCTTTTAGCAGCTTCTTCTACTTTCTTTTCATTACGATGAAAAGTAATCATTGGAGAGACAACTAAAAACCAAATAAACAACCCAATGATAGCTGCAGTAATAGCTATCTTCATTTTATCCTTTAGTGCATCACTCATAAATATCTCCTTATTTCAACTTATAAGTATACTTTTCATTTCTAATTACATAGACAAATTCCAATGTTTCAGACTTCACAACCTCATCAGGGACAAGAGTATAAAGAGTCTTTCCAATAGCTTGATTTTGGAAAGGATATTTAAACTCTACGGAATGTTCCATCTTATTATTATCTATATAATTTATTTTACCATAATCAGCACAAAAGTCAACCATGTCTTTGCCTTCAAAATTATCTGAAGCAAAGTCTACTTTTAAGACTTTATTTCCTTTGGTTGCATTATAGGAAACCTTTTCTATAACACACTTTTCTGTATTACATTTTCTAATCGGATAAGTAACTTTATCAGTAAAAGCATAACTATCTAAAGAAATCGTTTCTTTTCTTTTTAATTTAAGAGTTAAATTCTCTCCAATTTTAACAATTCCTTTATCTTTTATTTCACTAATATCAGTAATATTTAATTTAATTTTTCTAAGTGTTCCTGTACCCTCTTGATAAAAAAGGGCAAAATTATCTTTATTCAATTCTTTAGCTACTTTAAAAACAATAATTATTTGAGCAGTTTCCTCTCTTTTTAATTCTTTCTTTTCGTTATAAGTAGTTCCTAAATCTTGAAACTCCTTTTCATAAGTCTTTCTAGTAGTAGTAAAATCACTAACTCCTGTTTTTAAGTGAAAATTATCTAGTTTAATTATTCTAGACTCAGCATTGTTAGTAATAGTTAAATCAACAACTACAAAGTTACTATCTTTAGAAATTATTTCTCCTTTGTAGTCTTTATCTGTAAAATACGACTTATTAATTTTAATGGTATAACCATTAGCTGAATAAAAATCACCTTCATTATAACTTTTATTAGTGACAAAAATAGTTTTAGCAATTACAGCTAATAGTACTAAACCAATAATTCCAAAAAAAGAATTACATAATCTTTTATGCTCTAAGTAGAAATAATTTAGATTTCTAACAGTTCGATTATATAATCTAATAAAAATATTTTTATCAATTTTTACTCTTAATTCTACTTCTTCGCGATCTTCTTCAGCTAATTCTAAGAATTCTTCATCAGAAGCGAAATTAAATTTATTAATATCCATGCCTAATAAACGCATACCAAAAATACCTATAGTAGCAAAATTACCTAAAATAAGTATAACTAATAAATCTCTTGATAAACGAACATCAGTAGTTGCGATTCCATTATTAAAATGATTAAAGAAACTAGTAATCATTCCTAACACCAGGAATAAAGCAACATATTCAATTATTGGGACTAAATATATTTTCCATGGTTTTTCTTTTCTTTTTAATAATAATACTAGAAAGAAGCTGCCAACTAACAACACAAAAATTGCAACATGTAAAAATATAGTAACATGCTTGCCAATTGGATTATTAGAATAATCATAAATACCAAAACTCATAAAATCACTAATAAAACTACTTACATCTAATAGTTTAAACAATACATATAAACTTATAAGTAGTAATACTGCGTGAACTTTTCTAAAGTTTTTGATAAGGAATGCATATGGTTTACGAATAATCATTTACGACACTCTCCCTATTATCATCATAAATAAGTATACTATACTTTTCAACAATTTAAAAGCAGAATATTAATATTTTTGCATAAAAAAACTTATTCTCTTCAGAATAAGTTAATTATTTAATTTCAGTTATTTCAATATCATAACTTCCATTAGGGCTTTCTACTGTTACAACATCCCCTACTTTATGATCAAATAAAGCTTGAGCAATAGGGCTTTCATTAGAAATCTTTGCTTCAAAAGGATCTGCTTCTTGTGAACCAACAATCTTGTATTCATCTTCTTCATCGTCATCAACATATTTAATAGATACAGTATTACCAATACTTACTTTATCTGTTGAAACTTCAGCGATAATAGAAACATTTTCAAGCATTTTCTCTAATTGTTTAATTCTACTCTCAATTTGAGCTTGTTCATTTCTAGCAGCATCATATTCAGCATTTTCAGATAAATCACCTAATGATCTTGCTTCTTTTATGGCTTGTATATTTTCTGGACGTTGTACATTAATTAAGTCATCTAATTCCTTCTTTAACTCTTCTAACCCCTCTTGAGTTAAATATACGGTATTTTTATTTCCCATTTAAATCACCTCTTCTGTGTAATTACCATGTTAGCATATTAACATGTCATAGTATATCACACTATTATTTTTAATTCAATAGTTTTTTTCCAAATATTTCTGAGGAAAAAAGTAGGCATATTATAACACAAAATCACAAAAAAAGCAAGTTTTACTTGCTTATTTCTCTAATAAACATTTCATCTGTCATGCCAGCAATAAAGTCAATTACTTTACGCTTATCACTAGTATTATTCAAATAAGTATCACTCATTCCTTTTAGAAAGTGATAAATAATACTTTCTTGATTATTATTAGTAAGACTATCTAAATATCTATCATAGATTTTTCTCATGCCTAAACTATATTTAGTAAGTTCTTCTCTTGTCATACTTTTACTATAAATATGCTTATAATTAAAGTTCTTTAAATTAATTAAAGCCTTATAAACATCATCACTCATCTTAATATATGGCTTATCCATACTATTAATGATAATATCAATAATTATTGTATTAACAATATCTTTATTAGTAGAACCCAAGACATCAATAATATCCTTAGGAATGTCTTCTCTTTTAATTTTACCTATTCTAATAGCATCTTCAATATCTCTACCAATATAACCTATAATATCACTTATTCTAACCACACAACCTTCTAAAGTCATTGGATGATTCTTATTAGCTTTCTTTATATCTTTATATGAATCATTAAACTCTTTTAAGAATTCATCTTTATCTTTCTTAACAGGAGTATATTTCGAATCTAACATTTCTCCATTATGGCACATAATACCATCTAATACTTGAATGGTAAGGTTTAGTCCGTTACCATGATTTTCTACTAACATTAAATGTCTGACACTTTGAATATTATGAGCAAAATATTCCCCTAATTCTTCTAGTGATATTTCATTTAAGATAGCTTCTCCGGAATGTCCTAAAGGAGTATGACCAATATCATGCCCTAAAGCAATAGCTTCTATTAAATCTTCATTTAGAGACAATGCTCTACCAATAGTACGAGCTATTTTACTGACTAATTGAACATGAGTAATACGTTTACTAATATGATCATTTTCTTCTCTTGTGAACACTTGTGTCTTGTCTAAATATCTAGTATATGACAAAGAATGAATAATACGATCTATATCATGAAAAAACTCTGGACGAATATCAGGACTATCTTCTTTTAATCTAATCGCATCTTTATCAAAACAAGCATATTCGCTTAAATACTTTTCATTATTTAAAAAATTATTTTTTGCTTTTTCTAGATAATCCATTTCTAACATCCTTTCTTGTTATTTTAAATGTATATAACATTAATATAGGTAAAATATAAATATATGGAGCCATATATCTTAAAGCAGATGAATATGGTGAACCAAGTATTAAGACAAACCATAATGATAATAGTGGAACACTCAAAACAACTATGTCTTTTTTCTTTCTCTCTAAAGCATATAAATTAATTATTAATAAGAGAATAAAACAAGCAGCAGGATTCAAATAAACACATGTTTTATAATAGAATCTCAATAGTTTTTCTTGAATATTTTTAGGTAATATCTCTTTATGATAAATATGTCTACTCTTTTTTATACCAAAAACAGCTGTGCCATAAATAACACTTTGTGATCTATCAAACTTATTAATAGACCACAAATGATAACTATTTAATAAATAACTCTTAGTATATGGAGAAATATTATTTGGATATTTACTAATCCACAAATGTAAAAATTCTTTTGAATAGTCATTGAATTTATATCTATCAAAATTTTTATTAAATTTTAATTCATCAACAGTAAACACATCATAATGTTTTTTTAATGTCTTTTTAGGATTATTAATAAACTTAGATAACACTTTATAATCTTCGTCTGTTAATCTATTTGAATGATATTTACCAAGATATCCTACTTGTTGAATAGGAACAGTATACCACTCTCTTTTTAAATGTTCAGCATGCAATAACTTAGAAGCGATTGGAGGAACAAAAGAAAACATAACTACTAATGACAAAACAATTAGACTTTGCTTTCTATATTTTTTAAATCCATAAATAGAAAAAACAATTAATAATGATGTTAATACTACAAACAAACCATTATTTCTAATATATGATGCGAAAATAGATGCTAAGAAGATATTTAATAAGAACTTTTTATCAGTTAAAACCTTACCTTTAGATTCAACTATTTCAAATATAAAGACAAAGAACAATAATATCATTAAAGAAAACGGACTATCTTTATTTAGAGCTATATTATAACTGGCTATAATAGGCATAAACACATAATAACATATTAGGATAATAGTTAGTATTTCATTATTAAATCTTTTGTTGAACCAAGTAATTACATAAGTAAGAATAATACTTGCAACTATTGCTTGAATAATTGACATAATAAACACAGCAATTGTTGGAGTAACAAAACTTTTTAAAGAAAAGAAAAGTATTGACATAAATATCCCATAAATTATAGGACTTCCTCTATGTAGAGGTCCATATAACATGTACAATGTATCATTTAAGAATGTCGCAGGGTAATAAACTATTAAATATAACATTGATGTTATAAAAATACTTATGAATATTAAAATAGTCTTTTTTTTGTCTAATATTAATTTTTTGTTTTTAAGAGGTATTTTATCAAATAAAAGGAATAATACTTTTAATAAAAAATAAATTAAGATGCTCAATAAGATTACTTTTATTATAAACATAATATCTATATGAAATTTCTTAATAAAATAATCTAAATTCTTATCAATAACCAATTTTAAATTTATTGAAATAGATAAAAAAATACTAAATATTAAATTTAAAATATTAATCCTTTTCATTTGGCACCTCAATTATTTTTTCTTTCAACTATTTTTATCATTGAATATTCTGGTATTTGAATATCACTATCTACTTTTAAATAATATATATTATCCGGATGTCTAGCTACATCCATTTTGTTCATATCTTCATCAAATAATTCTTCTACTACAAAAGCAAAATGAATTCCTTGAGGAGTAAAGACTTCTACTAAGTCTCCTACTTCAAAGTAGTTTCTTTCATAAAACTTTAGCAGGTTGTTTTCATAGGAAATTACCTGTCCTAAATAGTCTTGATTAGACACTTCACTTCTTCCTGAATAATATTGATCCGTATAATCTGCTTCTTTCATAAAATAATGCGTAGATGTTTCTCTATTAGCTACTCTATCTAATCTTTCTTGGAAAACTTCCATCTTATCATCATCTAAAGTACCAGCATAATAATTATCAATTATTTCACGATAAGTACCTATGACAGTAGCTAAGTAATATAGAGAACGCATTCTACCTTCTACTTTTAAACTACGAACTCCTATTTCTATTAAATCACCAATATATTCAGCCATATTCATATCTTTTAAGGCCATAGTAAATTCTTTATTATTACCATTTTCAAAAGCAAAACGACATACTTGAGCACAGCCACCTCTATTGGCATCTCTATTAGTAACATAATTGGATAAAGCACATCTACCACTAAAGCAAGTACACATAGCACCATGAATAAATACTTCTATATCACAATGTACTTTATCGATTATTTCTTTTATTTGTTTTTTAGAAAGTTCTCTAGCAAGTACTACTCTATCAATACCTTCATGTTCAAAATACTCTATAGCCTTATAATTACTAGTTGAATTTTGAGTAGATAAATGTACTTCCACCCTAGGAAAATTACTTTTAATATAGTTTATTATAAATGGATCACTAACAATAAAAGCATCTATTCCTGCAGATACTGCATCATTAATATATTCCTCTACTCCAGACATATCTTCATTATGGAAAACTATATTTAAAGTTAAATGTACTTTTTTCCCTAAATTATGTGCAAAACTACAAGCTTCTTTTATTTCTTCTAAATTAAAGTTATTAGCATTAGCTCTTAAATTATATTTTTCTCCTCCAATATAAACTGCATCTGCACCATATAAAAGAGTTACTTTTAATCTTTCTAAGTCTCCTGCAGGAGATAATAATTCTATTTTTTTCATTTCTTCACCTTATAAATAGTTTTCTTAAAAAAGAAATTTGTACTATCCCCTAACTTTGAATATTTTGAAACATATCTTTCATCTTCACAATGACTTCTAATATAATTCATAGTATCAATGACTAATTCTTTGAAATCATTTATTCCATACTCTTTAAAAATAATATACTGACAATTATTATCATATAATTCTTTAATAATAACAGTACCATTAGTAATCTTATCTAAAAAAATACTGGTACCATTATTATCCTCTATAAACTCATAATTACTGTCAGTAATCTTTTCTTTAACAATAATATCATTAGAAACAGTTTTTCCTAAATCTTTATAATAATTAGTTACTAACTTTCTCTTAGAAAAAGCTACACTAGGCTTACTTACCACTTCAACAATACTAGTTATTTTACTCTTATTAATAATCTCAATTATTTCATCTAAAGTAATTTCTTTTCCAAGTAAAGCATACTTAACTCCATGATTAAAGTAATAATCACAAGTACGATAATTATTAACCATATGAGTTTGATTCCAAACTAAATCAGTTTTTAATTTTAATTCATTTTTTAATTCTAGAACTGCTAAATCATAAAAGAAAATACCTGTTATATTTAATTTATCCAACTCTTTTAAAATATTAGTTAAATCATCTATATCTTCATTAAGTAAATTCTTATTAATTTTAATAAATACTTCACAATCGCTATTCTTGGTAATTTTTTTTATTTCAGCAAGTGAAAAAGAAATTATACTTTCGACCGCATAATTTTCTAGAGGCAAAATAATGCCATCTGCATAATCACTATATAAATTGTTTTTAGTACTTGGTTCTATTAATAATTTCATAAGAACACCTCTACGATATTATATTACAAAACAAAAAGAAAAGAAAGTTACCTTTCCTATCATATACATTATTATCTAGAAAATACTATTGGACAACATTTACATGAACAATACCCAAAACACTTTGTCCAGACTTTAGATAATTACTAGATACTATAATTCCATCAGTACTTGTTGAATGAATTATTTCATTTCCATTGCCTGTCAACATTGCATAGTGACCATCAAATATTACAATATCACCAGGACGATGTGGTCCATTAGTAACCACTGTAAACTTACTTGGATCTTTTAGATACATATCCGTATCTTCAGTACATGGTACTTTTATTCCAAAATGTTTATATAATCCAACGATAAAGCCAATACAAGATGCATTTTGATATGGAAGTTCTCCATTCCAATGGCAACCCAACCTATATCCCATTCCTTTAAATTGCATGGCATAAGCTACTATTTGTTCACCAGTTACAGTTCCACCTGTCCAAGTAGAACCTCCTGATGAAGATGTTTTTCTTTCACTATCATCATATTCTTCTGGTTTAGGTAATATTGATGTTGTTTTAATATCTCCATAGGGATTAATATATCTTGCTTTACTAGTTCTAGCTATTTCTGCTTTATGCTTAGCTTGATCCCAACATGCTTTTAAACTAAAACTATTAGGCATTATTCCCAGCATCGCATTAACTATTGTTGGAATCATAAATACTACTACAGCGGCAATAAAACTATTAATTACTTTCTTTTGCCCATTCTTTTCTTCAGGATTAATTACTAGTTTTGTTAAACCAATAGTCGCTCCTATGATTAGAATAAGTGGAACAATTAATTGAATAATATTTAATACTCTCCTAGTAATATCCAATAATACTACTAATCCTCCATCACTACAGCAAGTACCTAAAGTTCCACTACAACTAAGTATTTGCATTTTATCACCTCGAGATTAATTTTTTTCTGTCTCTACTAATAAAAATTCAAAGTGCTCTGCTTTAAAGTATTCTTCATCATTAAATATTGAATAGAAGACAAATGGTTTATAAGCTATTAAATTCCCTTCTTTTACATAGTAATGAACATTATCTGTGTAATTATTAATACCACGATAACCTAAAAAGCATTGATAATCACATTCACTTGGTTCGTAGTACTTTTCTTTAACTAATTCAGCATAATAATTTTTAAAATACGCCTCAAGAATACTACCAACTTTTACTTCATCTATTTGAAATAATTCTAATAGACTTTGATCTGATATTACTTCTTTAGTATCTAAATTAATATTATAAGTTTTAAAATCAATCTCTGGAGCATATTCTTTTTGATAATCCATTACCTTAATAACTACAGATAAAATAATTCCATTAATACTATATTCATAAGTAACAAGTGCCTTGTCAGTATTAAGATAATTAGCTACATAATTATCTATATCTGCATTTACTTGGTCAATAGTATTAGACTTTATATTAATATCTGGAACATATTTTGGATATGTCTTATCTGCCTTTTCTACTTTTGAATAAACTAAATAGTTATTCTTATCTCTTTTAATATTTTTGAAATTATCACTACTTCTCTCAAGGCTACTAAGTAATACTATTAAAGTCATCAAAATAACAGCCCCTAAGAGAATAATTGACTTTTGAGTTTTTTCATCCAAGCGATAAAACTTCTTTTTTATTCCTTTTATAAACCTATTCATAACCCCTCCTATTGAACACCATTAACACGTACGATACCTAATAATTTTTGACTTGATTTTTTATAACTATTACTATAATGTGTTCCATTAGAACCACTGGTTGAGTGAATTATTTGATCTCCATTACCAGTTAACATTGCATAATGTCCTTCATAAAGAACTATATCTCCTGGACGATGAGGAGCATTTGTAACAACAGTGTACTTTGTTGGATTATTTAAATACTTATTAGGATCATTTGTACAATCTACCTTGATTCCAAAATGTCTATAAACTCCAACAACAAGACCGATACATGAAGTTGGTTCTCCTGGTGGTTCTCCCTTCCAGCCACATCCTTTTTTATAGCCTTTATGTTGAAATTGACTTGCATAAGCAATTATCTGTTCACCAGTTACAGTTCCACCTGTCCAAGTAGAACCTCCTGATGAAGGTGTTTTTCTTTCACTATCATCATATTCTTCTGGTTTAGGTAATATCGAAGATGGTTCTTTATCACCATAAGGATTAATATATCTTGCTTTACTAGTCCTAGCTATTTCTGCTTTATGCTTAGCTTGATCCCAACATGCTTTTAAACTAAAACTATTAGGCATTATTCCCAACATCGCATTAACTATTGTTGGAATCATAAATACTACTACAGCGGCAATAAAACTATTAATTACTTTCTTTTGCCCATTCTTTTCTTCAGGATTAATTACTAGTTTTGTTAAACCAATAGTTGCTCCTATGATTAGAATAATTGGAACAATTAATTGAATAATATTTAATACTCTCCTAGTAATATCCAATAATACTACTAATCCTCCATCGCTACAGCAAGTACCTAAAGTTCTACTACAACTAAGTATTTGCATTTTATCACCTACTTTTTAACACTAATAGCCATTCCATCCCCTGTATCTAAGAATTCTGTATCATATTTAGGATTTTCTTCTAAATAGACACGATACTCTCTTATTTTTCTAACTAATTGTCTAAGATTTCTACTAATACTAGCTTCTACTTCTTCATCTACTAATCCATGGAAATTCATATTATCAGTAATAATAGTACCTCCATCAATTAAATTATGTTCAAATCTTTCAAAAAATTTTCTATTTTGGGCTTTAGCTGCATCAATAAAAATCAAATCATATTTATCATCTAATCTAACATTTAAAGCATCATTATATATTAAATGTATTCTATCTTCTAAGCCAGTTTTTTTTATATTTTTAATAGCTTCTAAATATCTCTTTTCATCTCTTTCGATAGTAGTTACTTTAATATCCTCTGATACTCCACACATCATAATAGCAGAATAACCAATGGCTGTCCCTACTTCTAAGATGTTTTTAATTTTATTTTTCTTAATATACTTAAGTAAATAATGCATTCCTCCTTCAGTCATAATAGGAACATTATTTGCTTTAGCATAATCTTTCATATTTTTAATTAAATCATTGCTTAACATATTATTGTACTTGGATTACCAAATCCAATCTCCTTTTTCTTTAATTTCTGCTACTTTCTTATCGTGTTCTGCATTAGTTCTAGTATAGTAAATATTACCATGTTTATCAGCTACAAAGAACAAGTAATCACTATCTGTCGGATGTAAACTAGCATCAATACTAGATAAACTACTACTACAAATAGGTCCTACTGGCATTTTACCAATCATATTAACTGATCTTGTATTATATGGATTATCTACTAGGAATTCAGAACTTGCTAAATCCTGATTCATAGATTTTTGCAATGCATAGTATGTAGTAACATCACTACCCATGTTCATACCAGAAGACATTCTATTTTTAAAGATGCCTACTATCATCTTCCTATTAGTAGTATTAGTTCCTTCTAGTTCAACAACTGAAGCCATAGTCATATAGTAATGTGGATCTTTAGATAATTCATCCCTATATTCGCTAAGTTTATTATCAGTTTCTTCCAATACTTTATCAATTATCTCTTTCACTTCTACGTCTTTGTTTTCAAAATGATATGTATCAGGGAATAAATATCCTTCTAATGGATAATAAATATTTTTATCCAAAATTTTATCTGTCAAAAACCAATATTTATTAATTAACTCTTTAGTATATTCCCTATCTTTAAATACATTAATTACACTATCATAACTATTATTAGTTTTATCAGCTATTAATTTAGCATAATCAGTTATTCTCTTACCTTCTTTTAAAGTTAAAACTACTAAATCAGGATTATAATTACTACCCTTTTCTAGTTCAGAAACAACTTCTCTTAAAGACATATTTTGATTAAATAAATATGTACCAGCCTTCAAATGATCTGTAGGTACAATAACAGTATAAACTTTAAACATGAAAGCGCTTCTAATAACTTTCTTTTCTTTTAGAGTATTCCCTATTGCACTTCTACTAGTACCTGTTTTTATTTCTACTTCAATGTTTTCTTTATTGCCCATTTTAACAGGACCAGTTAAAGAAAACCACATAACAAATAATCCTAATATAACTATACCTATTACGATTACTATTTTAATTCCTGGTTTCATCTTCTTTTTATTATTCTTCATGCTACCTCCATAAAAATAAAGAGCTATTATTGCTCGTTATTTTCATCTTTATTCTTCTTGTTTTTTATTTCCTCTTGTAAAGTTTCAAGGATTGTTTCAATTACCTTCCATTCTTTTTCAGATTCAATAGCTTCTAATTTAGCTTCTGGATTCTCAGGATCATAAATTGAAGCATATACTTGAATATTGCCTTGATCATCTTTAGCATTATCTGTATAAGCTATATAATTCTTTCCTGTTTCATCATTTTCAAAAGTAAATAATACATCATAAACTATTTCTTTTCCATTTTCATCTAACATTGAAAAAGTATTCTTTTTCATTCTTTATCACTCCTATCCAAATATGTTTGTAAGATGATGGTTGCGGCTACTCCATCGACAACTTTTTTTCTGCTTTTCCTTGATACGTTATTTGATATCAACATATCTGTCGCAGCTTTTGTAGACAATCTTTCATCTTGAAGATAAACTGGAATATCAATTCTTTCTTCCAATTTTTCTTTGAACTTTAAACTAAGTTCCCCTTTAATTCCAATCGTATTATTCATATTCTTAGGAAACCCTAAGACTATTGCTTCAATACCCAACTCATTAACCAAAATAACAACTTCGTCTAATAATTTTTCATATTCTTCATTATGACGAATAGTTTTATACTTACTTGCGATAATCCCTTGTTTATCACTAACAGCAATTCCTAAAGTCTTACTGCCAAGATCTAATCCTAAATAGCGCATTACTTCTTACTTTTTTGGAAATCCTGCAATAAGATTTCTACTATTTTAGCACGATCTATTCCTTGAATTTTACTTCTAGCTTCCTTGTAACTAGAAATATACCCAGGATCACCACTAATTAAGTAACCAACAATTTGGTTTGTTGGATTATATCCTCTTTCTTCTAATGATTCATAAACTTCGTGTAAAACTCTTCGTGTAAGTTCAGCATCAAGCTCTTTGACATCAAATAAACTAGTTTGTTCTTGTGTCATAATTCCACCTCACCATTACATTAACACAATTTTATTTTAGCATTTTTCATAATTAATTACAATATAAACTTAGCCTATGCACTATAGATAAAAGCTATATAAATCATAAATGCTGTGAATATTAAAGTCATTATCCAGCCATTACCTTTTTCAAAAGCAGTACTCTTATCTTTTACTCCTAAAGATCTAGCCATTAATAAACCACCGAATAATCCTCCAATATGAGCAAAATTATCTACTCCAGTTAATACAAAACCTAAAACCAAGTTAAATAGTATTAAAGGAATAATTTGACTTTTTAGAATATTGCCTAAATAAACACGGTAATAATATCCAAAGTATACTAGAGCTCCCATAAGTCCAAAGATAGCTCCACTAGCTCCAATAGAAGCTCCTGATCCTCCAAAAGTCATTGATAATAGAGAACCCATTAGTGCTGAGAAAAAGTAAATAATTATATACTTAATTTTTCCCATAAAGCCTTCTATTTGAGAACCAATAATACTTAAAGCATAACAGTTAAAGAATAAATGCCAAATACTACCATGTAAGAAAGTTCCTGTAATTAAACGATAATATTGACCATTCCTAATACTTGGACCATGTACACAGCCAATTAAAACAATACTGTCAGATGCGCCTAATATTGCAGGTACAATAAACATAATTATATTAATTGCTAATAAGAAATAAGTAACATATGGAACTTTACTTTTAAATAATTGCTCTATTCTAGAAGCATCTTTACGATTATGTTCATTAATATCACCAGTTATTTTAGCAAATAATTCAAACCCTTTTTCATTATATTTCATTTTACTAGATAAATCTGGAAAAACCTTTTTAATTAAGTCGTTCTTTTTAATATCATTTTCATCTTTGACATTAATACACATTAACTTAGGATCTCCATTTAATTCTTCAGTAACATTATCACCCATATCTAAAAAGATACTCATGACATTTATATTAAAAGAAAAAGTTTTTTTCTTAATCTTCTTAACAATTCTTTTAGTTTTGAAGACATCAAAATCAAATTGTTCATTATTATGAATATAATTAGAAACTATTCTAACTACTTTACAATCTTCATCTAAATTCTCTAACCAAATCTCATTTTCTACACCCTGTAGAATAATAGGATTATAGTTTTTTTCAGTTATAAAATAGTGAAGTAATTTCATAGTCAATAGATTCTTATCATCAAGTACTATATCTGCATCCATAAAACTCCTCCTAAAATATATTAATATTATAATATATTTTTAGTGATAATAAAAGAGAGAAACAAACTATTTCTCTCTTTAAATATCTTTTGAAAGCAATTCTTCAATTGGTAAAAACTCATCAGTACTTGTAAAACTCTTTTCTTTATAAACCCCATTATCCCAATATGCCTTAATAGCAAAAGGTTTTTCTCCAATATCATAATCACTAAAAATTATTCTATATTTATCATCAATAATTTCTAATGCTGCCTTATTTGATAACATAAGAGCTACCTTTCCGTTTTCTTTTATTTGTTCTTTTGTTGATTCATACCTACCCTCTTCATTACAATGAGGTGTAATAAATAAATCAAACCAATTTAAACAATTAACTACTCCAAATTCTTCAGTTGAAGTTTCAGAATCTGAATTACAAGCATTAAACCAGCAAACAGCTCCAGCAGATATTCCTGATATCACTTTTCCATCTTTCCAAGCATTATATAACACTTTGTCAAAGCCTGTTTTTTTCCACAAGGATATCATCAAATCAGTGTCTCCTCCACCTTCATAAATAATATCTGCCCAATCTATTTTTTCTTTTACCATTTCGGAATTATCTAATTCATTTGATTTTAAATCTTTACAATTACATTTAAATATATCACCATAAATTTTCTTCATTGTTTGAAAATAACTATCTTGTATTTCCAAAGAATCTTGAGAATGTACAATAAAAAGATAATTAGGTTTCTTTTTATTAGTTAAAGAAACTATTTCTTCATCAATACTTTTAGTTTCATATGGTAAGAATTGATTGTTTTCTATTTCTCTACCATTTTCTCCTCCACCAATAGCGACTATTTTTTTTGTCATCTTATCACCTTCTTATTATACTTTAAGATTATTATATCACAATTTTAATAGTTTACACTTAGTTCTTGGGAAAGGTATTGTATCTCTAATATTATCCATACCTGTCGTATACATTACAAGTCTTTCAAAACCAATTCCAAATCCACTGTGTGGAACTGTTCCATATTTTCTTAAATCTAAGTACCATAAATAATCTTCTTCTGTCATATCTAATTCTTGAATTCTCTTTTCTAATAATTCAAAATTATCTTCTCTTTGACTAGCTCCTATCATTTCCCCTATACCAGGAACTAATAGATCTGTAGATGCGACTGTTTTTCCATCAGCATTTTGTTTCATATAAAATGATTTTAACTCTTTTGGATAATTTGTCACAAAAACTGGCTTTTTATAAACAATATCAGTTAAATATCTTTCATGCTCACTCTTTAAATCACAACCCCAATAAACTGGATATTCAAATTCTTTTCCCGATTCTTCTAATAACTTTATAGCATCAGTATAGTCAATTCTACCAAAATCACTCTCAATTACATTAACCATTCTATCAAATAACGTATGGTCATAAAATCTTGTGAAAAAGGCAATTTCATCAGGACATTCCTTTAATACTTTTTTCATCATATATTTAATTAAATCTGTTTGTAAATCGATGATATCGTCTAAATCCGCAAAGGCTATTTCTGGTTCGATTTGCCAAAATTCTGCGGCATGTCTTCTAGTATTAGAATTTTCTGCTCTAAAGGTAGGTCCAAATGTATATACTTTTCCTAAACTACATGCAAGTGCCTCTGCCTCTAATTGTCCTGATACCGTTAAGCCAACTTTTTTTCCAAAGAAATCTTTTTCATTAATATTTGGATTATATGCTCCTTTTGATATCTCATCTATATCTAATGTTGTA
>JAFRIS010000013.1 GCA_017432665.1 Bacilli bacterium | reverse complement strand
CGTGTTGCTCGTCATGAAAAGATTCGTAAGACTTTAAAAGGAACAAGTGCAACACCAAGATTATGTGTATTTCGCTCAAATAAAGCTAGTTATGCACAAATCATAGATGATGAAACTAGAACTACTCTTGTATCTGCTTCCTCATTAGATAAAAGTTTAAAACTTAAGAATGGAAGTAATGTAGAAGCAGCTAAGGTTGTTGGTAAAAGTATTGCTGAAAAAGCAAAGAAAGCCAAAATTACAAAAGTAGTATTTGATAGAGGCGGATACCTTTATCATGGACGTGTTGCTGCATTAGCAGATGCTGCACGTGAAAATGGATTAGAATTCTAATAAGGAGGGCAATATGCAAAAAAGAACTCAAGACTCTAAAGAAAAACAATTTGAAGAATTAGTAATTGATGTTAAAAGCGTTGTTAAAGTTAACAAAGGTGGACGTCAAAGAAGATATTCTGCAACAGTTGTAGTTGGAGATCGTAAAGGTAAAGTTGGATTAGGTATTGGAAAAGCTAATGAAGTACCTGATGCAATTAAAAAAGCATTACAAGATGCTAATAAAAATTTAATCACAATCCCTCTAACAGATGGAAGAACAGTTGCTCATGAAGCTATCGGACATGCTGGAGCTGCAAGAGTTATTATCAAACCAGCTACTGCAGGTACTGGAGTTATCGCAGGAGGATCTGTTCGTGCAATCTTAGAATTAGCAGGAATTCGTGATGTTGTCTCTAAATCACTAGGAGCAAGAACAAAATTAAATATGGCAAGAGCTGCTATGAATGCATTGAAGTCTATTAAGACTCCAGAACAAGTAGCAGAACTTCGCGGAAAAACAGTAGAGGAGATATTAGGATAATGAAATTACATGAATTAGAAAGAAATATCGGTGCTACACATGCAAAGAAAAGAGTTGGCCGTGGTCCAGGTAGTGGTCTTGGTAAAACAAGTGGAAAAGGTCAAAAAGGACAAAAAGCACGTAGTGGTGTAAGTATTAGTCCAGTATTTGAAGGTGGACAATTACCATTATATAGAAGACTTCCTAAAAGAGGTTTCACTAATGCTAAGTTCAAAACTAGATATGCTGCAATTAATCTTGAAGCATTAAATAGATTTGAAAATGGTACAGTAGTTACACCAGCATTATTAAAAGATACTGGATTAATTAAAAATCAATTAGATGGAGTTAAAGTACTAGGTACTGGAAAATTAGAAAAGAAATTGACTATTCAAGCTAATAAATTTTCTGCTAGTGCTTTAGAAAAAATTAAAGAGGCTGGAAGTAAAGCTGAGGTGATCTAATATGTTTAAACCAATGAGAGAATTATTTACTCCAGGTAATAAGGATCTACGTAAAAGAGTATATTTTACTCTAGCGTGTTTAACAGTATTTATATTAGGAATTTCAATTAGAGTTCCTGGTACAGAAGATTTAACTGGAAAGTTAGGTTTTCTAGATTTAATTAATACTATTGGTGGAGGAGCTTTACAAAACTTCTCAATCTTCGCACTAGGAGTTATGCCTTACATCACAGCTTCAATTATTACTCAGTTATTACAAATGGATATTTTTCCATACTTCACTGAGCTAAGAAAGCAAGGTCATACTGGTAGACAAAAGATTAATCAAATTACTAGATATATGGGTATAGCATTTGCTTTCATTGAAGGATACTCATTTGCCTTTGCTTTCATGGGTAAAACAGGAGATCCACTTAGATATATGT
The DNA here is from genome assembly GCA_017432665.1 of Bacilli bacterium. Lineage (GTDB taxonomy): Bacteria > Bacillota_I > Bacilli_A > RF39 > UBA660 > UBA3789. The sequence continues at coordinate 1,753 of JAFRIS010000013.1, read as the reverse complement.
ATATTGCAACTGTTTTAACAGCAGGTACTGCATTCTTACTATGGATGGGTGATCAAATGACTCAAAAAGGTATTGGAAATGGTGTGAGTTTAATAATCATGGCTGGAATTATTGCTAGACTTCCTCAAATGTTTATTGATGCTTTTAGTAGCTTAATAGTGTTTGAAGGAACATCTCAAGTAATAGCTCTAGGTATAATTAAATTTATTTTATTCCTTATTGTATACTTCGGAATTGTTATAGGAATGATTTTTGTACAAGAATCTGAACGAAGAATTCCAATTCAATATGCGAATAAATCAACTAGTGCTTATGGAAATGCTCAAAGCTTTATGCCAATAAGAATTAATACTGCAGGAGTTATCCCAGTAATCTTCGCATCAAGTTTATTAGCAATCCCAAGCGTTATTGCAAGAGTAGTTAATAATGATGGATTCTCATTATTTGTGCAAAAGTATTTAAGTTATACAACACCCGTGGGATTCATCTTATATGTAATATTAATATTCTTCTTTGCATACTTCTATACATTTATTCAATTGAAACCAGAAGAATTTGCAAAGAATTTACAAGATAATGGGGGATATATTCCAGGAATTAGACCAGGAGAAGAAACTAAACAATATGTTAATAAAATATTATCTAGATTAACAGTTCTTGGAGCAACATTTTTATCAATAATTTCAGGACTACCAATTTTATTCTCAAAATTAACTAGTATGCCAACATCTGTTTCAATTGGTGGTACAGGATTATTAATCGTAGTTGGTGTAGCACTTGAAACTTATAAGCAATTAGAAGGTAGTATACTAACTAGAAGTTATAAGAGAGGATATAGTAGAAGATAATTATGAAAAATATAATGTTTATAGCGCCACCTGCTGCAGGAAAAGGTACACAAGCAGAATTAGTGGTCGAAAAATATGGAATTCCTCACATATCTACAGGAGATATTTTAAGAGATATTTCTAAGGAAGATAGTGAAATAGGTAAATATGTTTTTGAAACATTAACTAATGGAGAATTAGTTAAAGATGAGATAACTTACCAATTAATAGAAGACCGTTTAGGAAAAGAAGATTGTAAGAATGGGTTTATTATTGATGGTTTTCCACGTAATATAGCTCAAGCTCATGAATATGATAAGATTCTTAAAAACCTAGGTTATGAAGTAGGTAATGTTATATTCATAAATGTAGATAAAAAAGTATTAGAAAAAAGAATCACAGGAAGAAGAATTTGTGAGGACTGCAAAACAATTTTTAACATCAATGATCCAAAAAGTTCTCCAAAAGTAGAATCTGTATGTGACAATTGTGGTGGAAAATTATATCAAAGAAGCGATGACAACTTAGAAGCATTTGAGACTAGGTATAATATGTATGTTGAAAAGACTGAACCAATAATTGACTATTATAGAAAACAGAATGTATTAACTGAAATAGATGGAGACGATACTGTAGAAAATATTTTTGCACGTATCGAGGAAATTATTGCAGATTAGTAGTACCCCAGCCTAAAGAAGGTAATTTTACCTTCTTTGGAGGTACAAAAAAATCTTACACAGGAGAGTGAAGAGATGGCTAAGGAAGATACAATCGAAATAGAAGGCAAAGTTCTTGAAATTATTCCAGGAGGAAAGTTTAAAGTTCAATTGGAAAATGGACACATTGTGGAAGCTCACGTTTCTGGTAAAATCCGAATGAACTACATTCGTATCTTAGCAGGAGATACCGTAATGATAGAACTATCG
>JAFRIS010000012.1 GCA_017432665.1 Bacilli bacterium | reverse complement strand
TTAATTCATAAAATAAATTCATATGTTTTTTCCTTTCTTTTGTAAAAAATTAAAAAGAAAAAGCAAAGAAGTGATATAATATCACTAGAGTTATTTTGCTGGCTGGCGATTTAACTCTTTTTTCTTTGCTTTATTCTCATAAATGACTACATCTCTAATTCATCGTCTGATTTTTCAATGTCGTCTTCTTTTTCTTTTCTTGAAGATAAATAAGTTATTTTTTCAGCAACTATTTGAGTTGATTTTTTCTTTTCTCCATTCTCAGTTTCATAGTTGCTTGTTTGTATTCTACCTTTAAGTCCAATTAAGTCGCCTTTTCTACAATACTCAGAAGTATTTTCAGCAACTCCACCCCAAAGAACACAATCAACAAAATCAGTATCATAAACTCCATCAGCATTTTTATAGCTTCTTGGTACTGCTAGTGTAATTTGACTTCTTTCCTTTCCATCTTCAGATTTAATAATTTCAGGATCTTTTGTTAATCTCCCAACAATAACTATTTGATTCATCATTTTTAATCCTCCTTCTATAAATCAAAATATTTAGCCATTTTATTTAATTCAGTTGACTATTCCTGAATTTTTTTTATTCTATAGAACCACCACCTTTCAACAAAAAAATTACCTCTATTCAGAAGTAATGATTTTATCTACTACATGTTCTAATTCAATATGAGAAAGTCCTCTATCTGGATGACTTATAAGTTCCTCAAAATGACCTTCTACACCAATTATTTGTTTTGGTTTTAAATTTATAAACTTAGAAATTAATTCTGGTTCATAAACTTGTAATTCATAAAAATAGAATGATTTAGTTTCTTTATCATAGACTTGAAATAAAACTCTTAAATAATCTTCTTTTACTTCATACCAATCATACATTCTACCTACATATGTAAATTTGTCTTCCATATTATTTACCTCTTTCATCAGCATCACTTATTTTTGCTATGATATCTTCTATCTTTTCCCAAAGATTATCTAAGTAGTCATAGCATTTATTAAATTTCTTTAATTCTTTTTTATCTAGATATTCTCTAAAAATATCCATATCAGATAAAACTGTTCCTATATGATCTTCAAAATCACTTAAAGCTTCAATCTCCATCAGCTTAATTTCTTCTATATTTTTCATAATTCATAATCCTCCTCATTATCGTTTAACCAATCATATTCTGAATCATCATCTAACCAATTAAATTCATCATCTTCATATAAGTGTTCTAGATTTTCAAATCTTCTTATATTTCCGATTAATGCATTTTTAAAATAACCGTATTTATTTTTTATTTCATTACCATTCTCATCTTTATAATCTCTTTCTTTAATTCTAGAAACAACATAATTAGTCATGATTAATAAATCTTTATAGTTATTTCCTTGTTTTAATAAATCTTCAAATAATTGGTCAAACAAAAAAGAACTACTATCATCTGCTGAAATATAGTTCCTTTTAATTAATTCTTTAGTAAAAATATTATGTTTAATTTCCTCACCAGTTTCATCTGGTGTTTTATCTATTTTATCTTTTTTATTATTATTCTTTATTTGTGTGCAGTTATCCGTATTCGGATTATCCATATACGGAAAATTGATATCTGGATAATTATGCATTTTTAACCACATAGGATAAGGTAAATAATAAACAGTATATTTATACCTAAATAATCCTTTTTCGCCTCTATGTCGGCTTATATTTACATATTGAGCCTTTTTTAATTCATCTAAAGTTGATCTAACTGCAAATTTACCCTCATTAGATATCTTTTCTAAACCACTAATAGAATAATCCCAATCTTTAGGCATTGATAACATCATAGAAAGAAGTCCTTTTGCTTTAAATGATAAATTAGGATCTCGTAAATGATAATTACTCATTACAGTATATCCTGTGATACCATGTATTTCGAAGTCTCTTATGTTTTCATTCACAATTAACCTCCTTCCAAAATAAAAAGAGCTATTGCTCTCTATCCACATAATCAAATTCTATAAAATATCTTATATCTTCTAAATCTCTATCATGTTGTTCTTCTTCGTAAGGGTGTATTAAATAATCTAATCTAAAATACATTTCTCTAATAATTTCAGTTAAAACATCATTATTAGTCCAGTAATTTAAATCATGCAACATTAATGCATAAGAATATAAATGAACATCATTTTCCCATACTTCTTTAATTACTCTTTTTTTATCTAGCCATTTAATGGGTTCTAATTTTATATCACTAATTATTTCCGTATCAGAATCATGATAAGGAACTCCTTCAGATCTACAAAATAACCAATTAACAAGTTCATTTATTTCTGGGCTAGAACTTTCAAATTCTTGCATAAGCATAGCCATTCTATTTATAAAGATTATTCTATCTTTATTCTTTTTATCTACTTTACCTTTTGAATAATCAAAGAATCGTTGCATACTAACACCTCATAAAACATTATATCATCATAAAGATAAATAAATATTGTGCAAAATTATAATTGTTTTAATATGACAACTATCTGTCTATTAGTATTATGTCTGCATGTAATTAATGTTAAAGTTGTAGTATTTCTTTCTTTAACTATTTCTGCTGTTCCAGTTTTCTCTATATCATAAATATCTACTACTTTATAATTATATGTTTTACCATTATATATAATAGAAGCTTCATCACCTATTTCTAGTCTATCTAATTTTCTAAAATAAGATATTCTAGCACTACCAGAATGTCCAGCAATAATTACATTACCATTAACTTCATCTGGCATAGATGAACCATCTAACCACTCTAAATTATAATTAACATTATTAAGATAACTATTTGGATCTACTAAACCTCTTTCTAAACCAATTTTAGGAATTTTAAGTACAGCAATATAGTTAACTTTAACTTGCTCTTTCACTTCTTCTATAACTTGAGGTTCTTCTATAGATTCAATGTCGTCTTCTATTTCATAGAATTCTTCTAATAACTCAGTTTCTTTTTCATCTATCTTTCTATTAGATAAATAATCATATGTTATTAATCCAATACCACTAAGAAAGATTAAAGAGCCGATTAATATTAACCAGCTCTTATTTTTTCTTTTTATTTTTGATTCCATAAATAATCACACCTGCTCCACAAACTAGTAAAGTAATTCCACTAAATAATAATTCTTTATAATCATTAGCTTCAGTATTAGGTACTTTAACTATTTGCTTATCTTTCATTATAGATTTAACAATTTCTCCATCTTCCTTAATTTCAAAATACATTCTTTCAGGATTTAATTCATATCCCTCTGGTGCTTCTTTCTCTAAAATGTAATATTTACCATATTTTAGTTTTTCTATAGTAATAGTTCCATTATCATCAGTTCTTCCAGAGAATACTAATTCTTCTGTATCAGCATTGTATATTTCAATTAAAGTGTTTGGAAGTGGATTATCATTTGAAAAATCTAATTTAGTGAATTCAAGTGTTCCAGTTATGTCTTCATCTTTCATAGTTGATTTAACTACTTCACCATTTTCTTTTATTTCAAATGGCATTTTTTCTTCATTAAGTTTATAACCTTCTGGGGCTTCCTTTTCAAGAATATAATACTTTCCTTGAGGAAGTCTTTCTATAACAATTTTACCTTCTTCATCAGTTCTTCCACTAAATACTAGTTCATCATCTTCTGTATAAATTTCGATTAATGTATTTGGAAGTGTTTTAGATTCAGATATATCAGTTTTAGTAAATTCTAATTTACCAGTTTTTAATACATTTAAGATAGCTTCTGAATAGAAGATAGTTGGTGTATATTGATCTTTATATACTAGTTCAGCTTCATATGTATTTTCATCTAAAACATAATTATCTAATGTTTCAATTTCTTTTACATAATACTTACCAAGATATAATTCATCAAATACAATTTTACCTTCACTATCAGTTAGTTTTTCAGATACCAAAGAATCTTTTGTATATATTGTTTTACCATTCCATACAATATCATCTAAAGCATATAATCCAAATTTAACTCCTTCTAATGGTTGATTTTTAAATTCAAATCCATTTTCAGTAAGTTCAGCAACTTCTCCAGTTTTTTCAATTTTGATTTCACCTTTTACTCTAGTGTTTTCAAAATCAGTATCGAATATAATTCCATACTCTGAATCAGTTCTTAAATTTGAATCTTCATCAATACTAAATTCATGTGATTGACTATTCCATAAATAACCATCAATTACTTGATCAACTTCTTCAAGTCTATAAGTTCCAGTCATTAATGGATAAGCTGTTGTAAATTCACCATCTTTGTCTGTTTCCCATACACAGATAATTTCTTTAGCTGGATATGTAATTGTTTGACATACATATTCATTATTTTTAACATCAAATATTTTAAATTTGATATTACTTCTCTTAATAACTTCTTTTGTTTCAGAGTCAATTTTAACAACTCTTAACTTAGCAGTAATTGGAGCATTTGAAATAACTTTTTTAACTACTTCTCCAGTAGTTTTTACTTCAACAGTAAAATCATCAATTTTTTCATGACCTTTAGTTGTAGTTAATTGTTTAACAGTATAAGTCCCATATGGTAAAGTAAATCTAAATACTCCTTGTGAATCAGTAGTTACTTCTTCAACAAGTTCATTTTTATTATTATAGATTCCAAATTTAATACCTACTTCTGGTTCCATTATTTGAGTTTCAGCACTAGCATATACTTTAGTAAATTCAAAATCTCTTTTGATTACTTGTTCAAATACTTGTACTTCAGGATTTAAATTATCCTCTGTTATTTCAAAATAATATTTATTACTATCTAATAAATATCCTTCTGATGGTTGTTCTTCTAATAAGTAGAATCTACCAAGTTCTGGTAAATAATCTGAAGTATTAGCTCCATCATCTTTAGTAGTTACAGAACCTATTCTAGTTCCATCTACTTTATATATTCCATATACTGCTCCACCTAATTTAGCTTCACCTTGAGGTGTATTTGTTCTTGTTTCAACATCAACTTTCTTAGGTGTAACTTTTCCGCCTATAACCTTTAAAGTAAATTTACTTACTACTGGGTCAAAGTTACCAACTCTAAATACATTTTGTGAATGATCACTAAAATATACTATAGGTGGTATTTCATATTTAGTTGCTTTCTTTTCAAAAGTAATAGATCCTTCACCAATACTATTTGCAGTTACTGATAAAGTATTTCCATTAATTGAAGCTGACACTTTATCTGTAGAAGTAACTTTATAATTACTTAATACATTATTACTATCATTAACTTCAATTGTACTTCCAATAGGAACAACTAATCCACTTTGTAATTGTGGTCTTTTATAATGATTTGCTACTAAACTTTCAAGTTCTGCTATTTCACTATCAAACTTAGATATTCTATTTCCATTTAGAGTATCTGTGAAAAATATTTGAGATTCAGGATTTGTTGTTCTCCAAATCATAACTTGAGTAATAACATACCATTTTTGATCATTATGATTATATCCATTTTGGTCATATTGATATCCATAATAAGCTAGTAAAGATATTCTTTCCCATTGTTCTTCACTAAAACCTAAAACTCTTTCATAATCCTCTCTTATTACATCATAATAAGGTAAATTATTATCAATATCTGTATATGGCTGTAAACAATAAACAAATTTATTATCTTCACTTCTTCTAATAAATCTTGCTTGTTGATACTTTGTATAACCATCTGGTTTTACTTTTTTAATATAAATATTGCTGATATATTCACTAGGCCATATAGCTTGTCCAGTATATTTTTCAGCATGTACTGTTGTAATATTAAAAATTGACAATAAAAAAAGCATGCTCATCATAGCACACTTAAATAATTTCGATTTCATATTGTTTTTCCTTTCATTATTTTTTTACTCTGAGCATATCTCCTAAATAAGCACCCGAATAACTATTAATGTTTGTACATGAAAAACTAATTATGTCTTCTAATTGATATCCAGCATCAATACAAGCTTGATGTGTTGCTTCAAATGATCCATAATCTTCTATTTTATAATCAACTCTAGCCCAACTCCACATTGGTGAATGATAATAATCATATTCACTTATTCCTAAACTTTCCCATGCTGTTGGTTCATGTTTTGGTGGTTCTGGTTCAGGTTGTACTACTGGTTGTTGTACTTGAGCAGATTCTTGTTTAGGTTCTTCCTTTTTAACATTATTAGTTGTTGTATTTTCTTTTACGACATTAGAGTTACGAACAGTATTGCTCTCCATATTGTTCGAATTAGCATTATTGTCATTAATGCTGTTGTCTTTAACAATATTATTATCGTTTTCAATAATTTCTGTAATAGGTTCATTTTCTTCTTCCTCCATTTCTTTTGAATCAACTTTAGATTCAATAACTGTAGATTCAACTACTGGCTCTTTTTCATCTTTATTTCTCATAAATATAAATTTATAAGTTAAGAATCCTGAAGCAATAAGAAATAAAATGATTAAGCTAATAATAACTTTTTTCATTCTTCTTCACCTCTTACATAAATCCTATCAGAAACAAAATAATTATTGTAGGGTGCTAAATATCTAAATCATATGAATCACCCCTTTCATTAGAGAGTGTTTTAGAATAACTCTCAATTGCTTTTATTATAAAATCTTCAATTTTATAATCCTTAATATCTTTGGGTAATACTTTTCGTATTCTTTCTTCATTTAAAGATATTCTATTTTTTTGATTGGGTTTTGGTTCCAAAAAAATAGACTCAAGTACATCTGAGTCTAATTCACCTTTTTCTCCAAGTTCTCTTATTTTTTTAGCTTGTACATGACTTGGAGTTAAATCTTCATAAGTTATTTCTTCATAAACAAGTTCTTGATCATCTTTAGATAAATAAGATAATTCTACAGCTGGTCTTAATCCCATTGTTAAAGTAGCTCGTTTATCTTTTAATACTGTATCATCTACTAACTGTAATAATTCTGGAATTAAATAATTTAATCTTATATATCTTCTTATTTGAGTAGCACTATCATTTGTGTCTTTTACAATATCTTCGATTGATAACTTCGAACCCATTGGGTCGGAAGTTTTACCTTGATGTTTAATCGCTTCATATTTCATTTTATAAGCTATTGCTTTTTCACTTGGTAGTATCTTATCTCTTTGAAGATTAGAATCAACCATTAATATGATAGCTTCCTCATCTGAAATATCTTTGACAATACATGGTATTTTTTTAATACCTTGTTCTTCACAAATTTTCTTTCTTCTATGTCCAGATAACATTTCGTATTTTCCGTCTTCTTTCTTTCTTACAATAGTAGGAACAAGAACTCCACTTTCAATAATACTGTTTTTAAGTTCTTCATAATTTAAATCATTGTTTATTTTAAATGGATGCTTTGGAAAATCTGATATGTCTTTAACATTTAATTCTACGACTTCCTCTTTCATAAAACCCTCCTAAATTTTTGCATAAAAAAAATCAGATAAAACTATCTGATATTAATTACTTTTTTAAAGTGTTGCGTCCGAACACCACCCCTTAAATGCTGTGCCATTTTTAAGGTATTTTTGGGTATTTTTTGCTATTTTTTACAAATTTTATTAAAAAAATGTAATTACTTGATAGCTGTTTTACCCTTATTTTATGGGAGTTTTCGAAAAATGTTGCCTAATTTCCTATCGAACAATTAATATTAGTATTATTATCCATAGGAATCACTCCATTTCTAATCAATTATAGCATAAAAAAGACGAAATTTAGTATAGCTTCGTCCATTTTTAAGTCATTTTTATTGGATTAGATATTGCAACATCAAAAATATTGA
>JAFRIS010000011.1 GCA_017432665.1 Bacilli bacterium | reverse complement strand
TGGAATTTGCAGATGCAATCACAATACACAATATGAATTCTACAAATACAAATGTAGGAGGATGGCCAGCAAGTGAGATGAGGACATATGTAAATAGTGATATATATAATGCATTACCATCTGAATTAAAGAATGGAATAATCAATACAACAGTAGTATCAAGTCATGGAAATACATCAGGAGAGACAAACTTCACATCAACAGATAAAATGTATTTATTAAGTACAAAAGAAGTATGGGGAAAAGAAGGAACAACAAATGTCATCAATTATGACACAGCAGAGGCTGAAACAAGACAATTAGATTATTATAGTTCACAAAATGTAACAACAAGTAGTTATGCTAGAGCAATTAAACAAAATAATGGGTCAAATTCTTATTGGTGGCTGCGCTCGGCTAGTTCTAACTCTAATAGCAATTTCTACCGTGTGTCCAGCAATGGTGACTGGGGCACCAACAGTTCTAGTGGTGCTGATGGGGTTTCGCCAGCTTTCCGAATTGGATAAAATAAAAAAAGATATCTTTGCGATATCTTTTCTTTTACTTATTATAGAATTCAACGATTAGTGATTCATTAACATCAGCGTTAAGTTCATTTCTCTCAGGCATTCTTACATAAGTAGCTTCTTTCTTACCTTCATCGTAAGTGATGAATTCAACTCTCTTATTAACTTTTTCAAGAGCTTCAAGAACTACTTTTAAGTTCTTATCATCTTCTTTTAATGAGATAACATCTCCTGGCTTACATCTGTATGATGGAATATCAACTTTCTTTCCATTAACAGTTACATGTCCATGGTTAACTAATTGTCTAGCTCCACGACGTGTATTTGCAAAACCAATACGGAATACTAAGTTATCTAATCTAGATTCTAATAATCTTAAGAAGTTAGTACCATGAATACCTTTCATTTTACCAGCTTCATCGAAAGTCTTTCTAAATTGTCTTTCATTAACCCCATACATGAAACGTACTTTTTGTTTTTCTTTTAATTGAGTACCATAATCAGAAAGTTTACCTTTACGATCATTTCCATGTTGTCCAGGTCTGTATGGACGACGAGCTAATTCTTTACCAGTTTCACTAATAGAAAAACCAACGCGACGAGCCTTCTTATAACTTGGTCCAGTATATCTTGACATTTGCATTCTCCTTTCTTTATCTTACAAATCTTGAATAATTTAGCCATATCTTAGGGAGTTTTTCTTTCACTAAACAGCCTTTCAATAAAATCGCTACTTTAATTTGAAAAACACTTTAAAATATTCTAAATTCGCTGTTTCAAGGAATTTGCATTATTAATTATATGGGAAAAGTGTTGATATGTCAAGTAATTATAGAGATTTCAGTATTTGTACTACAACTATTTTATATGATATTATTATAGTGGGTGATTATCATGGAAAATGAAGTATATATTACAGGAGATTATATTTCAGGTATAGTAAAGAGACCTGACCTAGTAAATAATAATTGTGTTTTAGTTTATAAAGACAATGGTTTTTCTTTATTTATGGCTCCTAATGATAAGGCCGAGGAGTTTGTTATTCCTTATGATACTGTTGAGAACATTACATTTAGACCACGTGTTGTAGTATCAGAAAAGAAGTCTGAGATAAAGAATACTGAATTTAATAGAGATTTACTTGCTTTTGCTTTAGCGGGTCCTGCAGGTGTTATACTAAACCGTACAGCTAGTTTTACTAAAGCATTTGATATTGATCGTGGAAATTTAGATTATAATGATATATACGAATTGATGATAGAATATAGTACTTCAGAAGGTAATAGAAGATTATTAATTAATGTAAATAGTGATCCATCAGAATTTATTAACCATTTTGATGATATAAAGTAAGGAAAATGTGGAAAAAGAAAACTATCTGTGTTAAAATATTTATGAGAGTAGAGGTGAAGATATGCAAGGACAATTTCTTATTATTGGTTCAGCTGTAGTAATAGCAATAATAATTGTTATTGTAGGTCTTCATTTGGTTAAAAAGGCCGAGAAGAAATACTATCGTAATAAAGTTAAAAACTTAGAGATTCAGCGTAATATGGTTGCTTCTACTCCGGTATTACTTGAGTTATCTAAAGTTGAACCGATAATTAAAAACGATAAGATGGAAGAAAAGTATAATCGTTGGCAAGAAAGATTTGAAATTATTAAAGGCAAGCGATTAACTTTAATAGATGATATGCTTATCGATTTGGATGTTTATGTAGATAAAAGAGACTATAAAAATTGCGGTTATCGTATTGCGAAAACAGAAATTGAAATTTATAAGGTTAGAGAAGCTGCGGAACATTTACTTGAAGAAATAAAAGATATTACTTTAAGCGAAGAGAAGTATCGTGCTATAGTTATAAAATTAAAAGCTAAATACCGTTCATTAAATAAGGAGTTTAATGAACATCGAGAACTATATGATTTCATGCAAGAAGCTGTTGAAATGCAATTAGAAAATATTGAAAGAACTTTCATGGATTTTGAAAAAATCATGGAATCTAATGATTATAATGAAGTTGTACATATATGTAAGGCTTTAGATGCAATGATTGATCATATGGAAATAGTTATTAATGAATTACCAGATATTTTATTAATGGCTAATAAAGTAATTCCTAATCGAATGAAAGAAGTATCTAATATAAATAAAGAAATGACTGAAAAGGGTTTTGTATTAGATTATTTAAATGTTGAATATAATATTGAAGAATCTAAAAAGAATATTAATAAAATTCTTAATAAGACAAAAGAACTTAATCTTGAAGGTTCTATGTTTGATTTAAAGACAATGTTAGAATATTATGATTCATTGTTTGTAGATTTTGAAAAAGAAAGATTATCTCGCAAAGTATATGAAGAAACAGTAGTAGACTTTAAGAAAAGACTTGATAAAACTAATGATTTAGTAAGCGATGTTTATGATCAATTAGATGATATTAAAAATATGTATGATTTAAATGATCAAGATGTTGAAATTATTCATGAAGTTAATAAGACTTTAATTATGATTAATGATGATTATAAAAAGCTGATTCAAAAAGATGAGTCTAAATCAAGCCCATATTCAATGTTAAATGAAGAAGTTGAAACTTTATCAAATCGTTTAACTAAGATGGAAGAAGATTTTGATGTTGCTTTAAAATCATTAGGTAATATGTATGATGATGAAGTAAGAGCTAGAGAACAATTAGGAGAAATTCAAGAGTTTTTAAAGAGTTCAAAAGATGATATGCGTAATTATAAATTACCAGTTGTTAGAGATGGCTATTATGTTCAATTAAGTGAAGCTAACGAGGCTATTGCTGAAGTTATTAAAGAATTAGATAGAAAGCCAATTGTAATTAAAACATTAAATACTAGAGTAGATACAGCAAGAGATTTAGTATTAAAGCTATATAATACGACTACAGATATGATTAGAACTGCTCAGTTAGCAGAACAAGCTATTGTATTTGCTAATAGATATAGAAGTTCTTACGCAGATGTTGATAAAGGTTTAACAGATGCAGAAGAGTATTTCTATAAAGGAAATTATAAAGAATCATTAGATATGGCTATTAAAGTCACATCTTTGATAGATGAAAATATGTATAGGAAGTTGATGAGTGTTTATGAGAAATAATAGAGGTTTAGGAAGATTTGAAACAATTGTAATAGTTTTAGTATTATTAGTTATATTTGCATTTTTATTTAAAGTAATTTTAGATGGAGCTTCTAGAAGAAATTTTGACACTATGCGTAGTGATGCAGCTTCATTTGGTAAAGCTGTAACTACAAATGCGGATTTTTATCATAATTCAGGAGCTGTAAGCTTAGGGGAAGCTATTGGTGAAAAGACAATTGCTAAGATTAAGAATCCAGTAGGAAAAGGTTATTGTGATGAATCTGAGTCTAGAGTAATATTAGATGACGGAAAGTATTACATAACACTACGTTGTGGAGATTACTTAATTGAGCATACAGATCTTACTGCAGTTGAGGCAGCTAAAGTATATGAAGTAAGCGCATGGCAAGAAAAAGAAATAGTTGGAGCTGATAAAACTACTCTATACAACTGTGAAAATGAAGGAAAAGAATTATATCCAGAATATTATGATGAACAATACTTTGTATATAAAATAAACCAAGATAATGGAACTAACTATTTCGCAGCTAGTAGTGTAGAAAAAACTTGTAAAGTATTATCTAAAGAAATGTATAGAACAAAGAAAGAAGTAGAAGAATAAACAACCTAAGGTTGTTTTTTTCTATGGTTTTATGCTAAAATATGCGTGGTGGTGATACTATGGAAAGAGTTATATTAATTAAGTATGGAGAATTATCTACCAAAAAAGCTAATCGTAATTACTTTATTAATACATTAGTTAATAGTGTTAAGAATAAATTATCTGATTATGAAGTTAATATTCATAAAGATAGAGCTAAGATGTATATTGAGTTTAAAGATAAAGATTTAGAATCTATTAAGAATATTATTAATAAGATATTTGGTATACATACTTATCATATTGCTTATATAGTAGAATCAAAAGATGAAATAATTAAAGAAGAGTTACTAAAAGCTATTAAGAGTGAAGAATTTAATACTTTCAAAGTAGAAGTAAAAAGAAGTGACAAGAAATTCCCAGTTAATAGTCAAGAATATAGTCGTGATTTGGGAGCTTTAATTTTAAAAAATACTTCTGATGTTACAGTTGATGTTCATAATCCTGAATTAAAAGTAAAAGTAGAGATTAGAGAAGATAAGACATTTATTTATTTTAATAGTTATGTAGGTGCAGGTGGATATCCTACTGGTACTCAATCTAAAGGAATGTTAATGCTATCAGGAGGTATTGATTCCCCAGTCGCAGGTTACTATGCTTTAAAAAGAGGAATGAAGTTAGATGCTATTTACTTTGAAGCTATTCCTCATACTAGTATAGAAGCTCGTAATAAAGTAATTAGTTTAAGTAAAAAACTAGTAGAGTATACTGATTGTATTAATCTACATATAGTTAACTTTACTCCAATACAAGAAGAGATATATAAGAATTGTAGAGAAGACTATTGTATTACTATTATGAGAAGAATGATGTATCGTATTGCTTCTAAATTATGTGAAAAGTATAAAGGTTTAGTTATTGTTAATGGAGAAAGTGTTGGACAAGTAGCTAGTCAAACTCTAACTAGCATGAGAGTTATTAATGAAGTTACTAATATACCAGTTATTAGACCAGTAGCTTGTATGGATAAAATAGAGATAATGGAAATTGCTAGAAAGATAGATACTTATGATATTAGTATTATTCCATATGAAGATTGTTGTACTGTATTTGTACCTAAACATCCAGTAATTAATCCTAAATTAGATACTGCAATTAAAGAAGAAAATAAATTTGATTATAATAAGTTAATAGAAGAAGCTATTGATAGTATTAATACTATTAAAATAGATAATAGTAAAAGTACTGAATTTAGGGATTTATTATAAAAGGAAAGAGATTTTATGAATTATACTATTGAAAACTTAAGCTTAGAAAACTCAGAAGAATATGCTAGAGTTAATGCTTTAGCATGGAAAGAATCATATAAAGGTATTATTAATGAAGATTATTTAAATTTTATAAATACTGAAGAAGAAATACAAAAACTAATAGGCAAAACAATCGAAGGCTTAAATGATGACTCAGTAAGATCATTTGTACTAAGAGTCGATGATAAAGCAGTTGGTATTGTTAGAGTAGGGAAATCTAGAATAGAAGATTATCCTGATTATGGAGAATTATATTCAATATATTTACTTGATAGTGTTAAAAAGCAAGGATATGGAAAAGTTCTCTTTGAAAAAGCGAAAGCTGAATTGAAAGATATGGGTTATACTAAGATGATTAATGGATGCATTGAAGGTAATAAAACTAATGAATTTTATCAACATATGGGAGGAGTATTTGTATATAAAACAAAGCTTTCTATACCAAATGGACAGATAGTAGATGAAAATATTTATTGTTATAAAAAAATATAGTAATAGTCACTTCTAAGGAAGTGATTTTTATTGAAATAATTTTTTATATTTGGTAATATATTACTGTTGGAGGAAAAGTATATGAAATTATTATGTGTAAATGCTGGTAGTAGTTCTTTAAAATATCAATTATTTGAAATGCCAGAAGAAAAAGTATTAATTAGTGGTTATATTGAAAAGATTGGTTTAGAAGATAGTTTTTGGACTACAAAGGTAAATGGAGAAAAGATTAAAGGAGCTAAGTATTTAAAGAATCATACTGAAGCTGTTCAAGTATTATTAGATGAACTTCTAGAGCATAATGCTGTTAAGAGTTTAGATGAAATTAAAGGAGTAGGACATAGAGTATTACATGGTGGAGAAAAGTATTCTGATTCAGTATTAATTGATGATCAAGTAATTGCTGATATTGAAGATTTAACTAAGTTAGGACCTCTTCATCATCCGGGTAATTTAGCTGGTATTAGAGCTTTAAAAGAAGTATTACCTAATGTACCTATGGTAGCTGTATTTGATACAGCATTTCATCAAACAATGCCTAAAGAAAACTATATGTATCCAGTACCTTATGAGTGGTATTTAAACTATGGTGTTCGTAAATATGGATTCCATGGTACTAGTCATAAGTATATTACTGTTACTATGCAAGAGAAGTTAGGTAAGAAAGATGTTAATTTAATTATTTGCCATATTGGTAGTGGGGCTTCTATAAGTGCTGTTAAAGCAGGAAAATGTTTTGATACAACTATGGGTATTACACCGTTAGATGGTTTAATGATGGGAACTAGAAGTGGGTCTATTGATCCATCTATTTTAGAGTATGTATGTAAAGAAAGTGATATGACTATTACTGATGTAACTAATGCTTTAAATAAGAAAAGTGGTTTATTAGGTATTAGTGGATTTAGTGATAGTAGAGATGTAGAAAATGCTGCTAATAATGGTGACGAAAGAGCTATCTTGGCTTTAAATATGTACAACGATAGAGTTGCTAAGTATGTGGCAGATTACTTCATTGAATTAGAAGGAAAAGTAGATGCTATTGTTATGACTGCAGGTGTAGGAGAAAATGGTGTGGTAGCTCGTGAAGAAATCTTAAATAGATTAAAACCATTAGGTGTTAAAGTAGATAAGAAAGCTAATGCTGAAATTGCTAGTTATAAAGATAAACAAGAAGGAATTATTACTAGTAAATCATCATCTATGCCAGTATATGTAGTACCTACTAATGAAGAATTAATGATTATTAAAGATACATATAAGTTTTGTGAAAAATAAAAGGATTAAAAAGGTGGTTACATATGAATCAAGATAACCAAAATATTTATAAATGTAATTTTTGTGGTTTTCAATATTCGTTGGCTAATGGAGATATATGTCCCAATTGTCAAAATAAGGCACAAACTGTGTTAAATACTAATCAATTGCAACAGCCTGTAAATAATGCTGGGGTGCAACAAAATGCAATGCTTCAACAGCCAGTAAATAATGTTGGTGTACAGCAAAATGCAATGCCTCAGCAGCCTGTAAATAATGCTGGGGTGCAACAAAATGCAATGCTTCAACAGCCCGTAAATAATGTTGGTGTACAGCAAAATGCAATGCCTCAGCAGCCTGTAAATAATGTTGGCATACAACAAAACGCAATACTTCAACAGCCAGATTATCAACAGAATCAAGCTAAGGAAAAAATAAGTATTAGTAGTATAGTGCTGTTTATTTTGTCACTATTAAATATTGCTGTGCTTAAATTTGTAGTTGCATTTTTGGCGGTGTTCATTATTTTTGGAGCACTTACTAGTAGTGATTTTGTATATTCTGCAGTAGTTTATGGGTGTTTTGGATACTTTGCTGCTTCTGCTATTGCCCCAATAGCATTTATAATTAACATGGTTAAAAAAGGTAAGATTTTGAAAAAATGCTTATTGGTTATTTTTATTAGTTTTATAATTGGTGCTATATTCTTACCAGGTTATTACAAAGCTTCAAAGGCAACTAATTATAGCCCGGAAAAGGCAAAAGTAGAAAAAAACAAATTGACTGATAAGGTTGTTTATGATCAAGATGGAGTAAAAATAACACAAAAAAGAATAGAGTATAATGCGAGTGATATAACAGTTTATTTCACAGTTGAGTCGCAAGATGCTAATTCTGTAAAAGTTGATCATTATATAAGCACTTGGGTAAATAATTGTCTTATTACAAGTCCTACAACTGAGAAAACTGGTGAACCTAATGAATACAGAATTAAGATAACGTATTCTCAATTATCTGAGTATGACATTGATTCTCTTAATACGATAGATACTATGTTTAATATTCATAATAAGCAAGTTAGGGTAACAATGACTTTAGATGGAAAAGAAGATAAGACAATTGAAAAAAATATAAGAAATGCAGAGTTATTATATAGTAATGAGTATTTTAAACTTTATTTAGCTAACGATTCTAAACATAGAGTAAGATTTTTCATTGAAAGTTTAACCAGTGACGAATATGAACTGTTTTTTGATAATGTAGATTTAAATACTCAGGGATATATAAATAGTATTAGAGGCGAACGTATATATCCACATTCTTTCTATGCTTCTAGTATTAGTTTTTATCCTTGTGAAATCAATATGACTTATATAAAATTTGACTATATTTTGAGTGATAGGAATTATAATGATGTTAAAAAAGATCATGTTGAATTAAAGTTTGATGCTCCTAAAATTGATAAAAGATATTGTGCTAAATAAGTTGAATAGTAGATTATATTAAAGCTAGAAATGAATAGCTAGATTATCAAATTTATCATTAATAGATTAATTAAGATTATAGTGAAATAGTGTTATAGAAAAGGATTAAATAATCCTTTTTTTAATTGAAAGAATATAGTATAATACTAATATAGCTGTTTAGGGCTCATATTAGATAGGAAATGAAAGATGTATAGTGAATTAATAAAAAGAATAAAAGAATTTGATACTATTGTAATTGCTAGACATATTGGGGTAGATCCAGATGCTTTATGTAGTCAACTTGCTTTAAGAGATGCGATTAAATTAACTTATCCTGATAAGAAAGTTACTGCTATTGGTACTGGAAGTTCTAAGTTTGTTCATATAGGCAAATTAGATAAATTAGAAAAGTATGAAGATGCCTTATTAATAGTATGCGATACTCCTGATAGGAAAAGAATCGATTCTGTTGATCCAAAGGATTTTAAATATTCAATTAAGATAGATCATCATCCTTTTGTTGAAAAGACATGTGATATTGAGATTATTGAAGATGATAAGACTTCTGCTTGTGAAATTATTATGAGGATTATTAAAGGTACAGAATTACAATGTAATGATTCAATAGCTGAATTATTATATATGGGATTAGTATCTGATTCAAATCGTTTCTTATTTAGTAGTGTAACTTCTGATACATTTAGATTAGTTGCTGAATACATAGATGATTATAATATTGATATAACAAAGGCTTATAATAAACTATATTTAAGACCATTAAATGAAGTGAGACTAGAAGGATATATTTCTTCTAATATTAAAATTACAGATAATCATCTAGCATATATTATTATTCCAGATGTAATTATAAGTGAATATGGTGTTGACAGTGCATCAGCTGGTAATATGGTTAATAATTATAATTTCATAAAAGAAGTGGTTGTTTGGGCTACTATTACTGAAGATGTTAAAAATAATCAATATCGTGTATCTATTCGTTCTAGAGGACCAGAAATTAATAAGATAGCTGAAAAGTATAATGGTGGTGGTCATAAGATGGCTGCTGGCGTTAGAGTAAAAACTTTAGACGAGGCTCTAGAAGTAATGAAAGAGTTAGATTCATATCTTGGGTATTATACCGAAGATTCAAGTGAGGGGAATTTAAATGATAATTAAAGATGCTAATTTGGATATTATTGCTACTAGAAGAAGTCAATATCCTGATGATGGAAAACCTGAATTTTTACTTGTAGGTAGAAGTAATGTAGGTAAGAGTAGCTTTATTAATGCTATTTTAGGTAGAAAGAACTTAGCTCATACTTCATCTAAACCAGGTAAGACTCAAACATTGAATTTTTATGGAGTGAATAATAGTTTTTATTTAATAGATGTTCCTGGATATGGATATGCTTCAGTAGATAAGAAAACTCAAGCTAAATTTGGAATGATGATTGAAGAATATTTAGAGAAAAGAGATCAATTAAAAAGAGTTTTCATGATAGTTGATTTTAGACATAAACCAACTGAAGATGATTTACTAATGTATAATTTCTTAAAATATTATAATTTACCAGTTACTATTGTTGCTACTAAGGCAGATAAAGTTACTGGTAATAAGAAACAAAAAAATTTAAAAATAGTTTTAGATACTCTAGACTTAGTAGTAGGGGATGACTTAGTAGTTTTCTCTAGTATTACAAAATTGGGAGTAAAAGAAGTGTTAGAAAAGATTGAAAGTTTAGCAAATGAGGATATAATATAAGATAGGGTGTTGGGAACAAAGTGTGGTAGGTGATTTTAATGAGTCATAGAAACAAAGTAATACTAACAAGTATATTTGTTTTATTTGATATAGTACTATTAATTTGTATAGTTAGTATTCGTAATGCAACTATGGAAAATAAATTAAAGAAAGAAATGAATGAATTAGTAACTTTAGATTTTACTAAGGATAGATTCAATACTAAAATAAAAACTAATGGCAGTTATAGTAAAGTAGAGAATGCAATTAAAACATATTTAGATGAATATGCTCTTTTGGTACAAGAAGTTATTGAAGAGATGCATGACGAAAAACTTACAAAAGTATTATCTTTTGATAACTATCAAGCAGATGGTCCTGAGTTTAAGGAATCTTTAGCTTATATAGGAGAAGCAAAGAAAAAGTTTAATACTGATGTTGATAAGTTAATTGCTGATTCTGACAGTTCTAATATTATTAAATATGGGGAAAGCAAATTAAAAAGAAAAAAGTATTTAGAATTATATAAAAGCTTAATGTTGAATAAGAGTATGACTAATAATTTTAAAGAGACAAAAACAACTTTAGAAGAATCTAAAGTTAGAGTAAATAATGTCTATGACACTAGTGAAAAAGTATTAAATTTCTTAGTTAAAAATAAAGCTAATTGGAAACTTGAAAAAGGACAAATAAAGTTTAAAACAGAAGCTTTATATAAAGAGTATACGAAGATGATTAAAGAATTAAATAGTAAATGATCCAAAGGGATCATTTTTATTGTTTATAAAACTATTTTATTGTATACTTTTATCATAGGAGGGATAGTATGAGAAAGAATAAGTTCATTCAAAGAAAACAACAAAGTATGAAAAATACTATTATATTATTAATTCTCATAGTAGGTTTAGGCTATGCCCTTCTACAAAGTAATTTAAATATACAAGGAATAGCTAATATGGGTAACCCAACTTGGGATATTCATTGGGCTAATGTTCAAGTAACAGAAGGATCAGTAGAAGCAAATACTCCAGTAATTGATGCAGCAAAGACAACGGTAACATATTCAGTAGTATTAAATATCCCAGGTGAGTATTATGAATTTACTGTAGATGCAGTTAACTCTGGTACAATCGATGGAATGATAGAAAGTATTACTTCTAAGTTAAATGGAGCAACAATAACAAATTTACCAGATTATTTAGAATATACAGTAAGTTATTATGATGGGGTTGCACTAGCAGTAAATCATTTATTAGCAGCTAACTCTACAGAAAAATACAGAGTGAGAATAAAATATAGGGATGATATTAATTTGAATCAAATACCGGCAACTAATCAAACTCTAACATTACAATTTACAGTTAAGTATAAGCAAGCAACAGATAATGCAATTGCAGTTGATCATTCATTTAATGGACATTCATGGGAAACAATAATAAATAATATAAGATCAGGAAATACAAATAATTATAATGTAGGAGATACAAAGACAGTAGATATGGGAACATTAGGAACACATACCCTACGTATAGCAAATAAGTCAACACCAAGCGAATGTAGTACAACAGGATTCTCACAAACAGCATGTGGATTTGTCTTAGAGTTTGCAGATATAATCACAACACATGCAATGAATTCAACTGATACAAATGTAGGAGGATGGCCAGCAAGTGAGATGAGGACATATGTAAATAGTGATATATATAATGCATTACCAACAGAGTTAAAGAATGGAATAATCAATACAACAGTAGTATCAAGTCATGGAAATACATCAGGAGAGACAAACTTCACATCAACAGATAAAATGTACCTATTAAGTACAAAAGAAGTATGGGGAAAAGAAGGAACAGCAAATGTCATCAATTATGACACAGCAGAGGCTGAAACAAGACAATTAGATTATTATAGTTCACAAAATGTAACAACAACTAATTACTCAGGAGCAATTAAACAGTATACCGGATCAAATTATTATTGGTGGCTGCGCTCGGCTTGTTCTCACTATAGTAACACTTTCTACCCTGTGGACCACTATGGTGGCTGGTACTACGACGGTTCTAATAGTACTAATGGTGTATCACCAACTTTTCGAATCGGATAAAAAAAAGAAGACTTAGTCTTCTTTATTTTTGTCTTAATTTATTAAGTTTGTTACATTGTTTAGTAAACTCTTCAATAGAAATTAATCCTTTTTCATATCTTTCATGTAGCATAGCAAATGATTTATCTGCCATATCATTTTTATTCATTACATTAGCATTTATTTGAGCAGCTGTTTTCTCTTTGATAGTATTAACTGGAGTATTAGGCATATTGTGATTACTAGTATTATTCTTTAAAAAATTAGAATTATTTGTTGGATTATTATTTCCTATTATCATTCATCACCACTCCTATTCTTAAATTGTAACACAATTGGTGTACCAGTAAAATCGAAATTTTCTCTTATTTTATTTTCTAAGTATCTTTCATATGAGAAATGTACTAAACCTTTATTATTAACTCTAAAAGTAAATTTAGGAGGTTTAGTACCTGTTTGACTAGCAAAGTATATCTTTAATCTATTACCTTTATAAGTAGGTGGTAGATTAAGTCTATAAGCATCTTGTATCATATCATTTAAGAGACTAGTCTTAACTTCTTTTTTGATATTTTCTGCTACTTTAATTATTTCTGGCATTAAAGTATGTATTCTTTTCTTAGTTAGTGCTGATAAATATACAATAGGTGCATAAGTAGCAAATTGAAATTCAGCTCTCATTAATTTTTCAAATTCTTGGATAGTAGTATTTTCTACTGTATCCCATTTATTAACTACAAAGATTAATCCTTTTCCTTTTTCAATGGCATATCCAGCAATATGTTTATCGTGTTCTTTGATACCTTCATGAGCATTTATTACTACTAAACAAATATCACTTCTATCAATAGCTTTTAATGATCTTAGTAGGCTATATTTTTCTACTGATTCAAATACTTTTCCTTTTTTTCTCATACCAGCAGTATCAATCATTACATATTCTTCGTTATGATACTTTAGTACTGAGTCAATTGAATCTCTTGTAGTACCAGCTACATCTGAAACAACTACTCTTTCTTCATTAAGTAGGGCATTCATTAATGAACTTTTTCCTACATTAGGTCTTCCTATGATTGAGAATTTTACTCTAGTATCTTCTACTTCTTCAGATTCACTAAAGTTCATTGTAATAGTATCCATTAGATCAACAAAGCCAATATTATGAATACTACTAATAGGAATATAAGTATCAAATCCTAATTCATAGAAATCATATAGGTTATCTTGAGCATCTTTTACATCCATCTTATTGATTGCGACTATGACTTTTTTATCACTTCTTCTTAAGATATCTCTTACTAATAAATCATTAGCAGTTAATCCTTCTTTTCCATCGACAATAAATACTACTATATCTGCTTCTTGAATGGCTATTTCTGCCTGCATTTTGATCTCTGTATTAAAGTCCATTTTAGTCGCATCTATTCCACCAGTATCTACCAAATAAAACCTTTTATTATTATAATTGGCTTCATTATAGATTCTATCTCTTGTTACACCTGGAATATCTTCAATAATGGATACTTGTTTACCAATAATTTTATTAAATAGGGTAGATTTACCAACATTTGGTCTTCCTACTAAAGCAACTGTAGGTAATTTCATAGTATCCCCTCCAATTCAACTATATTTTATCATATGATTAAAAAGTTTTAAAGAAATGTTTAATCTAAGTGTAAAAAATGATATAATTTATTTAGGATGGTGATTATATGGAAAAAAATAAAAAGAAAGAAAATTCATGGTACCATAATGGTAGCAAGATAGTAAATGTGATAATTTTAACTATTTTATTAATAATTGTGTGTAGTCAATCATTTGCGAATAGTAATGGTTTCTCACTTACATTATTTGGTAGTGTTATTAATCATAATAGTGTGTACTTATTTGTACTAATATATTTTATTTTAATAAGATTTAATTTTGGTAAGAAGTATTTTAATTATTTAAACTTAATACTTATTTTCTTATATGGACTTACTACAGTAACTTCTTTTCTTACTTTAGTTCAAGCATTTTCTTTAAATACTGTATTAGAGTTTGCGATTAACTTCATGTTACTTGTATATTTATTCCATACTATGCTTAGAGGTACTATTGTTTGGAAAGACTTTAAACTTAGTAATTCTCCATTTAATGAATTAACTAATGAGAACTTATATTATATTATCATTGTATTAAGTGTCTTTATTTTAATAGTAGATTTAATTAGTACTGCGGTTATTAGAGGAATAGTTATTTCATTATTAGATGCGATTTTCTTAGTATTATTTGCTAGATATATCTATTTATATAGAAAATACTTAGATGATAATAAGATTGATATTGATAATATAGGAAACTTTGATGAAGTTAGAAAGACTATTGATGATACTATGGATGCTGCTCATGATAAAGTACAAGAAGTATTAGATAAAACTGAAATAGATGAAAAGATTCAAGGCGTATTAGATAAGACTGAAATAGATGATAGAATAGTTGAAGTTAAAGATATGGTTGTAGAAGAAGTTAAGGATACTACTGATGCAGCTGTTAAGTTTGTTAAAGAAAAAGTGCTAGATGAAGAAATAGAAGAAAAGCCAAAGAAAAAGACTGCTAAGAAAGTTACTAAAAAGAAAGGAGAGAAGAAGTAATGAATTTTTTTGAAGAGATTAACAAGAAGAAAGAAGAGTTTCCTAGATTTCATTCAGTAACTAATGAAGTTAAGAAGCAGGAATTAAATTTCTATCAAATATTTGCAATTGCAGTATTCATTCTTTGCTTCTTTTTAGGTATAGTTTTTGGTAATTTATTTGCTACTTGTGAGACTACTTCATATTTCTATTCAGATGCTTGTGTAGTCACTGAATTTAACTTTTCATTGATGATTGCTATTTGGTTTGTTAGTTTGCTTGTATGTATTGTATTTTATGCAATTGGACACATTATTGCACTTTTAACGGAAATTAGCCAAAAACTTAGCAAATTTCATTGATAATTGTTGATTTTATTAGAAATATATGATAATTTTAATATGTAAGCACGATATGATGCTTAAAAATAGGGAGGTAAATAATTATGAAAAAAGTTGAATTAGTAGAAGCTGTTGCTACAGCTACAGGATTAACTAAGGCTGACTCTGCTAGAGCTATTGATGCTACTTTTGCTGCTATTACTGGAGCATTAGCAAAAGGAGATAAGGTACCACTAGTAGGATTTGGAACTTTTGGTGTTTCAAAGAGAGCTGCTCGTGAAGGACGTAACCCAAGAACTGGTGAAACTGTAAAAATTGCTGCTAGAAAAGCTGTTACTTTCAAAGCAGGATCTGCTTTAAAAGAATCTGTAAACTAATTTCATAGTAGTTTAAAAAAGAGCCCATGTAGGCTCTTTTATTTT